>NZ_JBEYVC010000083.1:0-43146 GCF_040643855.1 Streptomyces sp. NPDC047072
GTCGGCTTGTCGCATCCTGGGGCTGGAGTCGGTCCCAAGGGTTGGGCTGTTCGCCCATTAAAGCGGCCGGCTCGTCGCGCTCGTGGGGCGGGTGCGCGCGGTGCTGCTCGCCGGGACCGCCCAGATCGGCGCCCTCGTCGTCATGGGCTCGGTGCGCAGCCGAAACGCCCGCGTGACTCCGCCACGCGGGCGCTCCGGCGCCTTGCGATCGCACGCCCCAGACGACGCGCGCTGATCCGGCCGGGAAGATGACACAGGCTCAACCCCATCCGGAGGTGTGTGCGTTGCGAATACCACGTGGGACGGGACGGCCCAGGTGCGGCTTTGCGGGAGGGGGCGGCGAGTTGGAGGCTGATGAGCTTCTGGTGCTCGTGGCGGGCGGGGACCAGAACGCGTTCGAGGAGCTCTACGGGCTCGTGGCCGGGCCGGTGTTCGGCCTGGTACGGCGTGTGGTGCGCGATCCGGCGCAGTCCGAGGAGGTGTCGCAGGAGGTGCTGCTCGAACTCTGGCGCTCCGCCGCGCGGTTCGACCCCCGCAAGGGCAGTGCCCTGTCCTGGATCCTCACCCTCGCCCACCGCCGGGCCGTCGACCGGGTGCGCAGCGCCCGCGCGGCCGGCGAGCGCGAGCAGCGCGAGGCACGCCGGGCGCACCACCCCGCCTTCGACCATGTGACCGAGGAGGTGGAGGCGGGCCTGGAGCGCGAGTGGGTGCGCCGCTGCCTGGAGCGGCTCACCGAACTCCAGCGGCAGTCGGTGACCCTCGCCTACTACGACGGCTACACGTACCGTGAAGTGGCCGAGCGGCTCTCGCTGCCGCTGGGGACGGTGAAGACGCGGATGCGTGACGGACTGACCCGCTTGCGGGAGTGCCTGGGAGGTGTGGCGTGAGTCTGTTCCGCCGAGAAGACCTCCACTCCCTCGCGGCCCCGTACGCCCTCGACGCGCTGGAGCCCGCCGAGCGGGCCCGCTTCGAGAAGCACCTCAAGGAGTGCGACAGCTGTCCGGCGGAGGTGCGCACGCTGGCCGAGGACGCCGTACGGCTCGCCTGGTCGGCCGCCGCCCCCGCGCCGCCCGCGATGCGCGACCGGGTCCTCGCCGCCGTCCGCGCGACGCCCCAGGAGCAGTCGCCGCAGCGGGCGTCCGACTGGGGGCGGGAGTCCGTCCGGCGGCCGGAGCCGGTCCGGGCGCGCAAGTCGCAGCTGCCGCCCCATGTGTGGGGGGTCCAGCCGCCGCCCAGGAAGCGGCAGCGGCGTCCGCTGTTCGCGCCCTTCGCGACGGCCACCGCGGCCGCGGCGCTGGTCGTCGCCTCGCTCTTCGCCGTCCAGGCCAACCGGACCCAGGACGAACTGGACGCGCAGAAGGCCCAGGCCAGTGAGATCGCCCACGTTCTCCAGGCCTCGGACGCGCTCGCGACCCGCGGTCAGGACGCCCAGGGCCACACCATCGGAGTGGTCGCCTCCGCATCGGAGGGGCGCGCGGTGGTCACCCTGAGCGGGTACAGCGCGCCACCGAGCGGCAGGGTGCGCCAACTATGGCTCATGCGCCCCGACGAGCAACCGCGCTCCCTCGGGCTCTTCAGCGCCGACACGCCCTTGGTCGCGACGGGTCTCGACAAGTCCGCAACATCACTCGCTGTGACCGTCGAGCCCGATGGTGGCTCTCCGCAGCCCACAAGCCAGCCGATTGTCCAACTCGCCCTGAAATCGGTTGGATTCGGAGAGTAATCAAAGAGGGGTCGTCAACACCCTTACGGGGAAGGTGAATCCTGTGACGCCGATACACGTGTGCCCCGGCGGGGCGATAGGGTTAACCTGCCCGGGCCGGGTGGACTCGTACGGGTGGGGAGTGACATGGAACAGATAGCAGTGCGCAGGGCGAGGGTCCCTGCGATCACCTGCGGCAGCAGCGCGACCAGTTCGCGCCTCGACCGCCATCTCTCGGTGCTGTCGGGACCCGCGGTCCCACAGCGGGAGGCGGCCGAGGCGACGTCACTGATGCGTGAGCTGACCGCGCGGGACACCACGAAGCAGGAGCGCAGCGACCGGGGCGCCCGCGTACGCCGTGTCTCGCTGTTCGCGCCGCTGCGCCGGCTGCGCCGTTCGCTGTTCGGCGGGCGCTGAGCCCTACGGCTCGACCGGGCCCACCGGCCCGGGCGCCCCGCTCGGCCGGTCCACCGCCGGCAGCTCGGTGCTGCGCACGTACCGCTCCCTCCCCGCCCGCAACACCCGTGTGCATCACGTCCGTTGACCCGGCGGCGTGATCACCGCTCGCCGTGCGCGTATGTCCGTACGGCGAGCGGAGCGAACACCGCCAGCAGTACCGCACACCAGATCAGCGACCCGGCCACCGGATGCGCCACCGGCCAGGCCGCGCCCTGAGGCACGGGCGCGTTGCCGAACAGCTCCCGCAGGGCCGTGGTCACCGCGCTGATCGGATTCCACTCCGCGACCGTGCGCAGCCAGCCCGGCAGGCCCTCGGTCGGGATGTACGCGTTCGACAGCAGCGGCAGCACGAAGGTCGCCCCGCCCAGCTGACCGGCCGCCTCCTCGCTCCCGGTGAGCAGCCCCAGGAAGATACCGATCCAGGTGGTGGCGAACCGGAACAGCAGCAACAGGCCCACCGCGCCCGCCGCTTCGAGCGCGGCCCCCTCGACCCGCCAGCCCACCGCGAGCCCCACGAGCAGGAACGGCACCATGCCGGCCGCCGTGACCAGCACATCCGCGACCGCCTGTCCGAGCGGTACGGCGGCCCGGCTGACCGGCAGCGTGCGCAGCCGGTCCGTCACGCCCCGGTGGACGTCCTGGGCGGCCTGGAACATCCCGGTCATGATCCCGTTCGCCGCCGTCGCCACCAGCAGCCCCGGCACCAGGAAGGACCGGTACTGGGCGCCCGGCATCGCCAGCGCGCTGCCGAAGACGTAGCCGAAGAACAGCAGCATGGTGATCGGCATGGTCTGGGTCAGGATCAGCAGGCCCGGGGTGTTGCGCACCCGCCGCAGCTGACGTCCGAGCATGGCCGTGCTGTCGTGGGCGTGGGTCAACATGCTCATGCTGCACGCTCCTTGGTGAGCCGGAGGAAGACGTCGTCGAGGGTCGGCGGGCGGATGCTCGCGTCGAGCAACGGCACGCCCGCCGCGTCCAGTTCACGCACCACACGCGGGAGCGTGAGGGTCGTGTCCCGGGTGACCGCGCCGACCGATCCGCGCTCGTGGTCGAACACCGGCTCGCCGCCGGTCAGTTGGTCGAGCACGTCCGCGGCCTTCACCAGGAGGTCCGGGTCGGCGACAACCGCCTCGACGTACGTCCCGACGACCGCCTTGAGCTGGGACGGTGAGCCCGTGCGCGCGACCTGCCCCTGGTCCACCAGGGCGATGTGGTCGGCGAGTTGGTCGGCCTCCTCCAGGTACTGCGTGGTCAGCAGGACCGTCGTGCCCTCCTCCTTCAGCGCGCGGACCGCGCCCCAGATGTCGTTGCGGCTCGCGGGGTCCAGCCCGGTCGTCGGCTCGTCGAGGAAGAGGATCTCCGGGCGGCGGACCAGGCTCGCGGCGAGGTCGAGACGGCGGCGCATCCCGCCGGAATAGGTGGACGCACGCCGGTCGGCGGCCTCGGTCAGCCCGAAGCGGTCGAGCAGTTCGGCGGCCCGCTCCGCCGGCCCCCGCACCCGGTGCAGCCGGGCGAACAGCCGCAGGTTCTGCCGCCCGGTCAGGTCCCCGTCGACCGACGCGTACTGCCCGGTGACGGCGATGGACCGCCGTACCGCCTCCGGCTCGCGGACCAGGTCGTGCCCCGCGACCCTGGCCGACCCGGCGTCCGGGCGCAGCAGCGTGGTCAACAGCCGGACGGCCGTCGTCTTGCCCGCGCCGTTGGGGCCGAGGATGCCGCAGACCGCGCCCCGCTCGACCGCCAGATCCAGGCCGCGCAGGGCGTGGATGGCACCGAACCGCTTCTCCAGACCCTCACTAAGTACAGCGTACGTAGAAATCATGGGTCGACCATAGCGCACTACGTACGCTGTACGTAACTAGGATGGTGTCCGAGGTGATGATCGATGGCAGGCCGAGCGGCCGTACCCGAAGTGATCTGGGCCCGCCCCGAGCGCGCGGGCCGGGGTCCGAGACCGGCGTTCACCCGCGCCGACATCGCGGCCGCCGCGGTGCGGCTCGCCGACGCCGGGGGTCTGGAGGCCGTGTCGATGCGCCATGTCGCGGCCGAGCTGGGCTGCGGGACGATGTCGCTGTACAACTACGTCCCCCGCAAGGAGGACCTGTACGAGCTGATGATCGACGCGATCGGCGCCGAGCACGAGATCCGGGAGCCCACGGGGGACTGGCGCGCCGACATGCGCTACAACGCACTCCAGACGCGCGCGATCATGCTCCGCCACACCTGGGTGCCCCGCCTGATCTCCGGGGTGTACGGCTTCAGCCCGCACACCCTGCGCTACCTGGAGCACTGTCTGCACTGCCTGGAGCCGCTCGCCCAGCCCTACAGCGTCAAGATGGAGCTGGTCGCGCTTCTCAACGGCGTGGTGACGACGTACACCGGCAACGAGATCGCCACCGCCGAGCGCACCCGCAACCTCCCCTGGACCGAGGAGGAGGAGAACGCGGTCCGGATGGCCTACCTCGGCAGCCAGGTGGCCACGGGCGCGTATCCGCGGCTCGCGGCGGCCTTCACGGAGAACAGTGAACCCGTCGACCTGGAAGCGGTGTTCGGGCTCGCGTTGGAACGGGTGTTGGACGCGTTCGACCCCGACTTGCGTTAGATCAGGGCGAGTTGGCCCTCCGGGCCCTCCTCGTGGCCGTCCAGGACGGACGCCGGTCTGCGCGCCGGGTCCGGCACGGGCAGTACGCCGGCCTCGCGCAGCTCGCGCGCGGTGACGGGGGAGGCCAACTCGTTGGCGGGAGGCTCCACTTCGCCTGAGGCTTCGGCCAGCAGCGCCAACACCGTGATCAGCTCCAGCAGCTCCGACGTCCACGCCTGCTGCCAGGTCGCCGGGCGGATCGCCGCGAGCGTGCCCGGCTCCGGCTCGGCGACCCGTGCGCCGAACCACTGCTCCAGGACCCGGACTCCGCCCGCCTCGAAGTCCCAGGACTCCGGCGGCACCGGGGAGATACGGCCCTCGTCGAGCAGCAGGGCCTCCTCCTCGCGGTCGTAGGCCACGGTCAGCGGGCGGGAGGGCAGCGGGGCGCGGACGTAGGGCCGACGGCCGCCGGGCAGCTTCGGGCGGTCGCCGTCGCGGCGCATCAGCCAGAGCGTGCGGCGGCCCGACTCGACGCCCCGCGCCCAGAGTTCGGGATCCGCGGTGAGCGGGACGGTGAGGTCGGGGCGGACGGCGGCGAGTATCCAGGCGAGAAGGTCGAGCGGCCGCACCGGGCTCCCGAGCCGGTCGGTCAGGAACTCGGAAAGACCCGGCGCCAGGTTCGGCTCCGCACCGCCCGGGCGCCGGAAGAGCGGCCGGATGCGACCGGGCCGCAGCAGCGGGAGCACCGATGTGGCGAGGAGTACCGGGCCCGGACCGTCCCCCGACTCCACGACGAACACCTGGTGTTCGTCCGCCACCCGCCACAACTCGGGGCGGGCCGCGTCGATCAGCCGGTGGTCCGGGATCAGCCACTGCTCGTCGAAGGGCGCGTGCAGCACCCGTACGGGCTCGGGGCAGGGACCGGTGGCGCGCGCCAGCCTCTCGGTGCCGCCCGACTGCCCCGGCAGCTGCCCCACCGCCGAGCGCAGGGTGCGGGAGCGGGTCGGCTCGAACAGGGCCTCCCGGTCCGGGCCCTCGGCCTTCGTCAGCGCGTCCCAGCGGGCCTTGAGGGATGCGGCGTCGGGGCCCGTCGGCCACCCCCGGCCGAGCCGCGGCGGTGCGACGGACCACGGCATGAGGTCCGCCAGCGGCGGAGCGTCGTCGTGCGTCACGCTGGGCATCGTACGACCTGCTACGGACAGTGGACTCATGAGGCGTCCAGAGTGACGGTGAAGGAGAACCGGTCGCCGCGGTAGTGGATCACCGCCGCGTCCAGCACCCTTCCCTCCCGGTCGTACGTCACACCCGTGTAGTGCAGGATCGGGCTGAGCAGCGGGACGTGCAGCAGCCGGGCCGTCTCCGGGTCGGCGAGGCGGGCCTGGACGGTGTCCGTGATCCGGCCGATGTCCGCCCCGACCACGTCCCGCAGCACCTTGGTCATCGGCCAACGCGCCAGGTCCGCCGGGTCGATGAGGGCGGCCACCTCCGGACGGACGTAGTTGCGGGCGTGGTTGGTCGGCTCGCCCGTCTTCTCGTCGCTGCGCAGCCGGTGGTACGTCGCCACCTCGTCGATCTCCGGGTAGTACTCGGCGAGTTCGGCCGGCACCGGGCCCTTGCCGTGCTCCAGCAGTTCCGTCGTCATGCCGGACTGCTGGGCCACGATCGCGTCCACCGAGCCGAGCAGCCGTACCGGGCTGGCGCGGCGGGCGTCCGGCTCGATGAAGGTGCCCCGGCGCCGGTGCCGGGTGATCAGGCCCTCGTCCTCCAGCTCCTTCAGCGCCTGCCGCATGGTCAGCACGCTCACCCCGTAGTGCCCCGCCAGCTGCTCCTCCGTGGGCAGCCGCAGCGGGTCCCGCGGCGAGCGGCCGAGTATCGAGGCGCGCAGCGACTGCGACACCTGGTACCAGAGCGGCAGCTTGCGGTTCAGGACGACGGAGTCCGGCGCGAAGGAGGTCACGGGGCTATCCGTACCTTTTACGGATCGCTCAGTGCAACGGGCGGAAGTGCCGCTGAAGGCCCCGCCACACGTCGTCGTAGTGCGGTTGCAGATGGTCCGCGCGGGCCGCCTGGGCGGTGAGGGTGACCGGCCAGCGGGTCTCGAACATGAAGGCGAGGCCGTCGTCGACCTTCTGCGGCCTCAGCTCGGCCGCGCTCGCCCCGTCGAAGGTCTCCCGGTCCGGGCCGTGCGCCGACATCATGTTGTGCAGCGAGCCGCCGCCCGGCACGAAACCCCCTTCTCCGGAGGCCTTCGCGTCGTAGGCGCCCTCGATCAGGCCCATGTACTCGCTCATCACGTTCCGGTGGAAGTACGGCGGCCGGAAGGTGTCCTCACCGACCAGCCAGCGCGGCGCGAAGACCACGAAGTCGACACCGGCCAGGCCCGGGGTGTCGGACGGGGACGTCAGCACCGTGAAGATCGACGGGTCGGGATGGTCGTACGAGATGGAGCCCAGCACATTGAAACGGCGCAGGTCGTAGGCGTACGGCACATGTGTGCCGTGCCAGGCGACAACGTCGAGCGGGGAGTGGTCGTAGGTGGCCGCCCACAGGTTGCCGCAGAACTTGTTGACCACCTCCACCGGCCCCTCGACGTCCTCGTACGCGGCGACGGGGGCCCGGAAGTCGCGGGCGTTGGCGAGGCCGTTGGCGCCGATCGGGCCCAGGTCGGGGAGCTGGAAGGGGGCTCCGTAGTTCTCGCACACATATCCGCGGGCGGAAGCATCCAGCAGCTCCACACGGAACCGCACCCCACGAGGGATCAGCGCGATATGTCCCGGCTCCACATGCAGCAGCCCGAACTCGGTGCGCAGCAGGAGGCCGCCGTGCTCCGGGACGATCAGCAGCTCGCCGTCGGCGTCGCTGAAGACGCGGTCCATGGAGTCGGTGGCGTGGTAGAGGTGCACGGCCATGCCGGTGCGCTGGGTCGCGTCGCCGTTGCCGCCGAGGGTCCACAGGCCGGCCAGGAAGTCGGTCCCCTCGCCGGGCGCCGGGAGCGGGTCCCAGCGCAGCCGGTTCGGGTCGGGGACGGACTCGGTGAAGGGGGCGGTGCGGATCCGGCCGTTGTGGGTGTGGGTGAACGGCGGGTGCGCGGCCGAGGGGCGGATCCGGTAGAGCCAGGAGCGGCGGTTGTGGGCGCGGGGTTCGGTGAAGGCCGTACCGCTGAGCTGCTCGGCGTAGAGGCCGAGAGGCGCGCGCTGGGGGGAGTTGCGGCCGTCGGGCAGGGCGCCCGGGACGGCCTCGGAGGCGTGTTCGTTGCCGAAGCCGTGGAGATGGGCCAGGCCCTCGGCGGTCTTCCGCGCGTCCCCGCTCATGGTCGCTCCTTCGCGTCCGATTCCTATGGGACACCATAGGAATGCGATTTCCGGCTCGCAAGAGGGCGCCGAACGGAACCGACCCCGACGCCGTGACCTCCTCAGGGAGGAGGATGCAAACCAGACTCCAGGGGGATTCGACGTGTCGCACCCGTGTTCTACGCTCCAGCTCATGTCGTGGATGCGGGGACTTCTTGCCGTGCTCGCGCTCTGTGTCCTCCTGCTGACCGGTGTCGCGAGTTGTGGGAGCGGTGGGGCGGAGGAGGGGGGCGGTGGCAAGGCGGTGACACCCGTGGGGAAGGTGCTCGACGACACCGACGACGAGGGGCGCCACTACCGCGAGGTGGGCAAGGGCAACGCCCCCGAGGTGGGCATAGAGGTGCAGCCGAACGACGACGACAGCTGGTCGGTCCGGCTGACCGTGAAGGACTTCCGCTTCTCGGACGCGGGGGCGGGCGAGAAGGCGGTGGCCGGCCGGGGCGTCGCCGTCCTCCTCGTGGACGACCGCCCGGTCACCACCCTGCGCACCCCCTCCTACCGCCTCGCGGCCTCCTACGTCCCGCAGGGCACCCACCGCGTCACCGCCCGCCTGTACGCCGACGACGGCACGGTGTGGGCCGTGGACGGCGACCCGGTCGAGAGCACGGCGGACGTCACGGCCTCGGAGCTGCAGCCCACGCACAGCCCGCAGGGCGGGCGATGAGTACCGCACGCCTCCTGCCCCGTACCGGAGGGCAGGCTTCACCGGACCACGGCGGAAAGGCATCATGAAGCCCGTGCCCCAAGCGACCTCGCTGCGCCGCGCCCCCGTGCAGCGGCGCAGTGCCGAACGGCTGACCAGAATCCTCGACGCCTGCGCCGACCTCCTGGACGAGGTCGGCTACGACTCCCTGAGCACCCGCGCCGTCGCCCTGCGGGCCGGCGTCCCCATCGGCTCGGTCTACCGGTTCTTCGGCAACAAGCGGCAGATGGCCGACGCCCTCGCCCAGCGCAACCTCGAACGCTTCACGGCCAGCGTCACCGAACGCCTCAGTGCGACGGGCGAGGACGGCGACGAGGGCGGCTGGCGCACCGCGATGGACGTCGTCCTCGACGAGTACCTGTCCATGAAGCGCACCGCCCCCGGCTTCTCCCTCGTCGACTTCGGCAACCAGATCCCGGTCGGCGCCCGCCACGCCGAGCCCAACCACCGCGTCGCCGACCGCCTGACCGACCTCCTCTCCGGCTACCTCGACCGCACCCCCGACGACGACCTGCGCCGCACCTTCCTGATCGCCGTGGAAACCGCCGACACCCTGGTCCACCTCGCCTTCCGGGTGGCCCCCGAGGGAGACGAGCGGATCATCCAGGAGATGCGGGAGATGTTGCGGGCGTATCTGGCGCGGGTACTGGACTGACACGGGGGTCCACGGGGGGTACGGATGGCTCGGGTGGTCGGCGTCCACGGCATCGGGCACCAGCACGCGGGGGAGCGGCATCTGCACGCCTCCTGGTACCCCGCGCTCGCCGACGGCCTTGCGCGGGCCGGCTCCGAGGCCGCCTTCGGCCCGGACGACCTGCGCTGCGCGTTCTACGGCGACCTGTTCCGCCCGCCCGGCCGCACCCTCTCCGTCCTGGATCCGCCCCTGACCGCCTCCGACGTCCAGGAGGGCTTCGAGACCCACCTCCTGCTCGCCCTGTGGACGGAGGCCGCCCGCACCGACCCGGCCGTCGTGCCGCCCGACGCCCGCACCCTCGCCCGCGTCCCCGGCACCGCTCAGCGCGCCCTCAACGCCCTCAGCCGCTCCCGGTTCTTCGCCGACGTGGCCCTGCGCGCCCTGGTCCTCGACCTGAGACAGGTCCGCGCCTACCTGTGCGACCCCGCCGTCCGGGACGCCGTACAGGAACGGCTCGCCGCCGCCGTCACCGACGACACCCGGGTCCTCGTCGGACACTCGCTCGGCAGCGTCGTCGCTTACGAGGCCCTGTGCGCCCACCCCGAGTGGCCGGTCCGGACCCTGGTGACCCTGGGCTCCCCGCTCGGTATCCGGAACCTCGTCTTCGACCGGCTCCGAGCGGGCCCCGACGGCAGACCCGGCGACTGGCCGGGCGGCCTGCGCACCTGGACGGCCATCGCCGACGAGGGGGACGTGGTCGCCCTCGTGAAGGACCTGCGCCCCCTGTTCGGGGACCGGATCGCCGGCCACCTCGTCCACAACGGCGCCCGCGCCCACGACGCGACCCGCTACCTCAACACCCCGCAGACCGGCCGGGCGGTGTCCGATGGCTACGGCCCCGGCTGAGCCGCCCGCGCCGCGGCGCTTCCTCATCACCACCGCCGTCACCGACGTCCGCGCCCACCCCGAGGCCGAACGCCCCGAACTCACCGACGACGTCCACCGCATCGACGACCTCTTCCTCGGCGGCCTCGGACTCGGCTACGTCCGTGGCGCGGACCCCGGCCTCAACCCCACCCGGGACCGTCTGACGGCCACCCTGCGCGCCTTCGCCACCGACCCCGACCGGCGCCCCGACGACCACGTCGTCCTCTACCTCGCCGCCCACGGCGTCACCGCCGAGCACAGCGGCCGGCACTACCTCCTGCTCCACGACAGCGACGCCCGCGACCTGCGCGGCACCGCCCTGCCCACTGAGGACCTGGTGTCGTACCTCTGGGAGGACACCGCCGTCGAACGCCTGCTCGTCCTCATCGACGCCTGCTATGCCGAGGAGGGCACCGACCGAGCCCTGCGCCGTGCCCTGGAGGACCGGCGCTTCCGCGAACCCGGCACCGGCCACGGCGGCACCGGGCTCGTCCTGGTCGCCTCGTCCCGCCGCAAGGAGGAGACCTGGACCGGAGCCCTGGCCGCCGCCTTCGACCGGGCCGTACGACGCGAGGCGGTCGCCGGGCACGCGCCCGACCGGATCGCCCTGGACCAGGTCATGGCCGCCATCAGCGCCGACCCCGAGGTCCCGCCCTCCCAGCGCCCCGTCTGGTCCCTCACCCACGCCACCGGCGACATCCCCGCCTTCCTGCCCAACCCCCGCCACCTTCCCGACGCGGACGGGCTCAAGCTGGACGAGATCGACCGGATCGTCGCCGTCCGCACCCGCGAACGCGACACCCGGGAACAGGACATGCGGGGCTTCTTCCTGCCCCGCGCCCGAGGCACCGACGTCCCCACCGAGGAGGTCTGGGACTTCACCGGCCGCCACACCGCCCTGGGGGACCTCACCACCTGGCTCGACCCGCGCCGCACCGAGGAACGCCTCTGCGTGGTCACCGGCGACCCCGGCTCCGGAAAGTCCTCGCTGCTCGGCATGGCCGCCGTCCTCACCGACCCGCAGCGCGCCGCCGCCGTACCCCGCCGGGAACTGCCGTCCGTGCTGCCCCGGCCCGACGACATCGACGTTCGTATCAACGCGAGCCACCTCTCCACCCGGCAACTGCTGGACGCCCTCTCCGCCGCAGCCGGCTGCGCCGCCGACTCCCTGGGCGCCCTCACCGCCCACCTCCAGACCCGCGCCCGCCCCCTCGTCGTCCTCATCGACTCCCTCGACGAGGCCCTGGCCCCCCACGAGACCGTCGACGAACTCGTCGCTCCCCTCGCCGACCCCGCTCGCCGCCTCCCCGTCCGCCTCCTCGTCGGCGCCCGCCCCCACATCGCCGCTCGCCTCCCCGCCGACGCGCCCCGCATCGACCTCGACTCCGACCGCTACGGCGACCCCGGTGCCGTCCGCGCCTACACCCGCAAGCTCCTGGGCGCCCCCGGCTCCCTGCTGCGCACCGCCGACCCTCGCCTCCTCGACGCCGTCGCCGAAGCCGTCGCCGAGGCGGCCGGGCGCTCCTTCCTCGTCGCCCGCATCACCGCCCGCACCCTCGCCCGCGACCCCCATCCGCCCGACCCGCACGACCGGCGCTGGCGCGAGGAACTCCCGCGCCTGCCCGGTGAGGCCATGGAACGCGACCTCGTCCAGCGCCTCGGCCCCCTCGCTTCCCGGGCCCGCGAACTCCTCCTCCCGCTCGCGTACACCCAGGGCGCGGGCCTCCCCTGGGCGGGCGTGTGGCCGCGCATCGCCACCGCCCTCACCGGCCGGGAGTACGGCGACGAGGACATCGTCTGGCTCAGACACGCGGCCGGGTCGTACGTCGTGGAGAGCGTCGAGGAGGGCGGGTCGGTGTACCGGGTGTACCACCGGGCCCTCATCGAGTACCTGCGGGAGGGACGGGATTCCCGCGCCGTCCAGCGGACCGTCACCGAGGTCCTGCGGGGAATCGAACACCCTTATGTGCGACGGTACTTGGCACTCCACGCCGGCGAGGGAGGGGTGCTGGACGCACTGGTCCAGGACGCCTCCTTCGTCCTCGGCGCGGAGCCGGGGCGTCTGCTGGGCGCACTGCCCGGACTCCGGACCCGGGAGGGGCGGCGGGCCGGGCAGGCGGTGCGGGATCTGGAGCCTGTGCTGCGGGAGCGGGCGGGGATCGGAGCGGATCCGGAGGGGAGGGCGCGGCTGCGGCTGGCGGCGGTCTGCCGGAAGGCGGAGGAACTGGCGGAGTCGTGTGATGCGGGGGAGGCGGGGGTGCCCTGGCGGGCCCGGTGGGCGGCGTGGAATCCGCATGAGGGGGATCGGCGGTACGACGGGATGAGCGTAGGGCTCGGCTCCGGGGTGGTGGTGCCGAGGGAGGACGGGGCGCGGTTCCTGGACCTGGTGCACAGGGGCGGCGGGCGGTGGGTGGACCTGGACCAGGGCTCGAGGACGCGCGCTTCGCAGGCGCGGGCCGACTGGTACACGAGCGCGCTGACTTGGGTTCCCCAACTGGCCGACAGCGTGGCCGGTCTGTGGTTCGACCGGCAGCTCGTGCTCGACAACGGCCGGGTGGAGGGCACCGGTTACGCGCGGCTTCTGCATGTCTGGCAGCAGGACCGGATGCGGACGTGGCTGCTGCCGACGGACGCGGCTCTGGACGCGGCGCATCGGATCCTCCCCGTGCTCGCGGACCAACTGGCCGTGCTCGTGGGACAGGACGGATCTCCGGGTATGGCGGCCCTGCTCTTCGACACCGGCCATCTCCTCGTCTACTCGCTCACCACCGACCCGCTCTACCCACCGCTCGACCGCCGGGCCCGCCGAAAGCTGTTGTCCTGGGAGATCGACGACTGGCAGGAGCGCTCCGCCCAGTTGACGGCCCTTTGCGTCCGGGTGCTCTCCCCGGACGACGGCCGGCACATCACCGCGTGTGCTGCACCCCGTGAACTGCCCGTAGGAAGACTGCTGTTGGGCCACGCAGACGGCAGAGTCACCCAGTACTGGCCGCTGGGCGGGGAGACCGAGGAGGAGGCGGTCACCGGCCACACGGGCCATGTCACCGAGATGGCCCCGGTGTACGGCCACCCCCTGGGCCGGCTCCTCGTCACCGCAGGGAACGACGGCACCGTACGGCTGACCTCCCTCACCACGGGCGAGCCCGTCGGAACCCTCCTCCACATCCCCGCCTGGATCGCCTCGATCGCCGTACACCGGGTCGGCCGCCAGTGGATCGTCGCCGTGGTCTCGGCCGACGGCCAACTGCACCGCGTCGACCTCGACAGCGGCCGGCCCATCGGCCTGCCCCTGCGCGTCGACCGGGGCACCTCCGTCCGGGCGGAGACCTTCGACCTCGGCCTCACCCCCTGCGTCTCGGTCCAGGGCAACAACCGAGGCGTCCAGGTGTACGACCTCCTCACCGGCGACCGCGTCGGCGGCCAGGTCCGGGACCACGAAGCCGCTGCCCTGTGCCGGGCCGCCGGCACGGTCTGCGTCGGCGGCACCGACGGCGTCGTACGCCTGTGGCCGTCCCCGCACGCGGCGGACTCCACGTATCTGACCGCCCATGAGCGCGAGGTGCTCGCGGTCGGGGAGATCCGGGGGCCGTCCGGGGCACCCGCGCTGGTCAGCGTCGGCGCGGACCACTGGATCCGGTGCTGGGACCTGGACCGGCCCCACGAGCTGTGGCGCCACCAGCACCCTGCCGACCGGAGCGGCTGGCAGGACCCGCTGGTGTATCGCGCCGCCGTCGGTCGGGACTTCGTCGCCACCGCCGAATACCGGGGGCAGGTCAGGATCCTGGTCCTGAAGGACGGACTCCCGTGCGCCGAGCAGAAGTTCACCATCCCGGAGATCCCGACCGCGCTCACCACCGGCCGGGTGCGCGACCGGGACATCCTGGTCGTCGGCACCGACACCGGGCGGCTGGCCTGCTGGGACATGAGCAGCGGCCGTATGTACGCCTACGGCCCCCAGCCGGACGCCGACCTGTGGGTCAGCGCCCTCGCCCTGCACCCCGACGGCTCCGGAAGGCTCGCCGTGGGCGGGCTCGACGGATCGGTGCGGGAGTGGACCCTGCCGTCCTGCCACCCGCTCGGGCCGGCCCACGCCGGGCACCGGGGGGCCGTGCGGGGGCTCGTGTACACGCCGTCCGGGCTGGTGGGATGCGGGCTCGACATGCGGCTCGTCTCGTACGACGACGGGTGGGAGCGGCGGATGCCACGCCCCCTCGTCTCCCTGGACCTGGCGGAGGACGGGCTGCTGTGCGGGGACGACCGGGGACAGATCTGGCGGCTGCGCGAGGCGCCGGCGGGGCGTCGGGTGGTGGAAGGGCTGGACGCGGTCCGTCCGGTCACGGCCGTCGCCGCGCTCGCGGTCGCCGGGGAACCCGCCGTCGTGGTGGGCGGCCGGGACGGGGCGCTCCAGGTGCGGGAGGCGGAGCGGGGCACGCTGGTGCGACGGCTGCGGCCGGTGGGGGAGGCCGAGGTGGTCCATCTGGTCGGCGGGGGAGGACGGTTGTTCTCCCTCGACCACGACGGACTGCTCCAGTACTGGGACTTCGGGCCGGACGGGCCGGTCACCACGGAGGGGACGCCGCGGTACCTGCCGCTGCCGCACACCGACCGGGACACGATGCTGACGGTGCTGCGGGAGGGCGGCGGGCCTGCGACCCTGGTGTCGGTCTCCTGTCCAGACTATGACCGGGTCTGGGTGCACGACGTGACCGGGGACCGGTCCCTGGCCGACCGGTTCCCGGTCCACGAGGCCGCCTACCGGCCACAGGCCGTGCACTGCGGGGGCGTGCTGCTGGTGGTCATGGCCGTCGGCGACGGCTTCGCACACGTGTACGACGTGGCGGCGGCCCGCTGGGCGCTCCTCCCGGTGCCGGACACCTGGCTGCTCGCGGTCTTCGTACTGCCCGGCCCGGACGGCGACGAACTGCTCCTGGTCAGCGACGACGGCACCGCGATCGTGCCCTGGGCGGCGCTGCGGACCCGGTTCGGGGCACCCGGCGCGCCACCGCCCCGGCCCCGGCGGCTCCGGTGGCTCGGCCCGCTCCGCCGGTACGTCCCCCGTTCCCTCCTCCTCTCCGGCACCGCGCCGATCTCCACCCACGAGCACGCGCTGCCCCTCCCCTACCCCGACCGGGTCGTCCTCTTCCCGGACCACGACACCTACGCCATGGCCGAAGGCCCCCGCGTCGCCGTCCTCCGGGTCCGCTCCGGAGAGGTCCTCCACACCATCGACCTCCCCTCGTACTGCACCTCCCTCGCGGTCGGCCCCGAGGGCGAGCTGATCGTCGGCACCGACAACGGCGTAATCCTGTTCGACTGACCGGCGGGAACCCCCTCGCCGTCGTGCGTACCGGTCGGTATGCTCGCGGCACCAGGCAACGCCGCCCCCCGGGAGGACCCGTGTCCCGCACCGCTCTGCGTATCTGCCCGCTGTGTGAGGCCACCTGTGGGCTGACCCTCACCATCGAGGGCACCCGAGTCACCGGCGCGCGCGGTGATCGTGACGACGTGTTCAGCAAGGGGTTCATCTGTCCCAAGGGTGCCTCCTTCGGGGCCGTCGACGGCGACCCCGACCGGCTGCGGACCCCGCTCGTGCGCCGGGACGGCGAGCTGCACGAGGCCACCTGGGAAGAGGCCTTCGACGCGGTCGCCGCGGGGATCCGGGGCGTGGTCGAGCGGTACGGCGCCGACTCCGTCGGGGTCGTCCTCGGCAACCCCAACGTGCACACCGTGGCCGGCGGTCTCTACCCGCCGGTGCTGCTCGCCGGACTCGGCACCCACAGCGTCTTCACCGCGTCCACCGTCGACCAGATGCCCAAGCACGTCTCCAGCGGACTGCTCTACGGCGACGCGAACGCCATCCCGGTGCCCGACCTCGACCGCACCGACCACCTGCTCCTCCTCGGCGCCAACCCCCTGGAATCCAACGGGAGTCTGTGCACCGCCCCCGACTTCCCGGGCAAGCTCAAGGCGCTCAAGGTCCGCGGTGGCACCCTCACCGTCGTCGACCCGCGCCGCACCCGCACCGCGAAGCTCGCCGACCGCCACCTCGCGATCCGCCCCGGCACCGACGCGCTCCTCCTCGCGGCGATGGTGTACACCCTCTTCGAGGAAGGCCTCGTGGACACGGGGGAGTTGACCCCTCATCTTCAGGGGCTCGACGAACTCCGGGAAGCCGTAAGGGACTTCACCCCCGAGGCGGTCGCCGACGCCTGTGACGTGGACGCCTCGTCGACGCGTACTCTCGCTCGCGAACTCGCCGCCGCCCCGACCGCCGCCGTATACGGCCGCATCGGCAGCTGCACCGTCCCGCACGGCACCCTCGCCAGCTGGCTCGTCGACGTCCTCAACATCCTCACCGGCAACCTCGACCGGCCCGGCGGCGCGCTCTTCCCGCAGGCCGCCACCGACCGGACCCCGCGCCCCGCCGGACCCAGCCACGGCTTCGCGCTCGGCCGCTGGCACTCCCGGGTCGGCAAACACCCCGAGGCCAAGGGCGAGTTGCCGCTCTCCGCGCTCGCCGAGGAGATCGACACCGCGACCGCGGAGGGCGAGCCGATCCGCGCCCTGATCGCGATCGCCGCCAACCCCGTGCTCTCCGCCCCCGACGGCGACCGCCTCGACAAGGCCCTGGACTCCCTGGACTTCATGGTCAGCGTCGACCCCTACCTCAACGAGACCTCGCACCACGCCCACGTCGTGCTGCCCCCGCCGCCCCCGTCCCAGAGCCCGCACTACGACTTCGCCCTCACCACCCTCGCCGTGCGCAACCAGGTCCGCTACAACCGCCCCGCCGTCCCCCTTGAGCCCGGCAGGATGGCCGAGTCGGAGATCTTCGCCCGGCTGATCCTCGCCGCCACCGGCATGCACGGCGCCGACCCGGCCGCCGTCGACGACATGGTCGTAGGGCAGACCCTCGGCAAGGCCGTGAAGACGCCGTACTCCCCGGTCCACGGCCGTGATCCGCGGGAACTCGCCGCGCTCCTGACGGGCGAGTCCGGCCCCGAGCGGCGGCTCGACCTGATGCTGCGCCTCGGTCCCTACGGCGACGGGTTCGGCGTACGACAGGACGGGCTGAGCCTGGAGAAGCTGCTCGCGCGTCCGCACGGGATCGACCTCGGGCCGTTGGAGTCCCGGCTGCCGCAGCCGCTGAAGACCGCGAGCGGCAAGGTCGAGCTGCTCCCGCGGCCGATCGCGGACGACCTGCCCCGGCTGCGGGCCGCCCTCAGGCGGAAAGCGGACGGACTCGTCCTCATCGGCCGCCGGCATCTGCGCTCCAACAACAGCTGGATGCACAACGTCCCTTCCCTCACCGGCGGCACCAATCGCTGCACGCTGCACATCCACCCCGAGGACGCCGAGCGGCTGGGCGTGCTGGACGGGAGCGCGGTGCGGCTCAGGGGCGCCGGGGGAGAGGTCGTCACCGAGGCGGAACTCACCGACGTGGTACGACCGGGCGTGGTCAGCCTCCCGCACGGCTGGGGCCACAACCGGCCCGGCACCCGGCTGAACCACGCGGCCCAGGACCCCGGTGTCAACGTGAACCAGCTGCTCGACGGCAGTCTCCTGGACCCGCTGTCAGGCAACGCGGTCCTCAACGGAGTACCCGTCGAAGTGATCGCAAAGCCGTGACCAGCAGTTTTGCGCTTATTGCTCGCACGTCAACGTCTTGTTAACGTCACTTGACGGGTCCTAACGTCATCGCACTGCCGACTCCGGTGGGAGTTCAAGGGCGAACGTTAGGTATCCACTCATGTTGACCATCCTCGGCTTCGCCATGATCGCGACCTTCCTGGTCCTGATCATGATGAAGAAGATGTCGCCGATCGCGGCGCTCGTCTTGATCCCGGCACTGTTCTGCGTCTTCGTCGGGAAGGGCGCCAAGCTCGGTGACTACGTCATCGAAGGCGTCACCAGCCTCGCCCCCACCGCGGCGATGCTCATGTTCGCGATCGTCTACTTCGGTGTGATGATCGACGTCGGCCTCTTCGACCCGATCGTCCGGGGCATCCTGAAGTTCTGCAAGGCCGACCCGATGCGGATCGTCGTGGGCACCGCGGTGCTCGCCGCGATCGTCTCGCTCGACGGTGACGGCTCGACCACCTTCATGATCACCGTCTCGGCGATGTACCCGCTGTACAAGCGCCTGAAGATGAGCCTGGTCGTGATGACCGGTGTCGCCGCCATGGCCAACGGCGTGATGAACACGCTGCCCTGGGGCGGCCCGACGGCCCGCGCGGCCACCGCGCTCAAGGTCGACGCCAGCGACATCTTCGTCCCGATGATCCCGGCCCTGGCCGTCGGCCTGCTGGGCGTCTTCATCCTGTCGTACGTCCTCGGCATGCGGGAGCGCAAGCGGCTGGGCACCCTGACGCTGGGCGACGTGCTGGTCGAGGAGAAGGTCGAGGAGACCGAGACGGTCCTCGTGGGCGCCGGCGGCGGTTCGGGCACCTCCGGCACGGTCAAGACCACCGGCGGATCCGGTTCCGGCACCGACGCCCCCGAGGAGGACGGCGACGAGGAGCGGTTCCAGGTCCTCGACCCGAACCGCCCCACCCTGCGCCCCAAGCTGTACTGGTTCAACGCGCTGCTCACGGTCGCCCTGCTGACCTGCATGATCATGGAGTGGCTGCCGATCCCGGTGCTGTTCCTGCTCGGCGCCGCGCTCGCGCTCACCGTGAACTTCCCGCACATCCCCGACCAGAAGGCCCGCCTCGCGGCCCACGCGGACAACGTCCTCAACGTCTCCGGCATGGTCTTCGCCGCCGCCGTCTTCACCGGCGTCCTCCAGGGCACCGGCATGGTCGACCACATGGCCCGCTGGATGGTGGACGTCATCCCCGGCGGCATGGGCCCGCACATGGCCCTCGTCACCGGCGTGCTGAGCCTCCCGCTCACCTACTTCATGTCGAACGACGGCTTCTACTTCGGCGTCCTGCCGGTCCTCGCCGAGGCCGGCGCCGCGCACGGTGTCACCCCGCTGGAGATGGCCCGCGCCTCCCTCGTCGGCCAGCCCCTGCACATGTCGAGCCCGCTCGTCCCGGCCGTCTACGTCCTGGTCGGCATGGCCAAGGTGGAGTTCGGCGACCACACCAGGTTCGTGGTCAAGTGGGCCGCGCTCACCTGCCTGTTGATCCTCGGGGCGGGCATCGTCTTCGGCATCATCTGACCAACTCTCCACGGAGGACTCGCACATGGCGCCCGGTGGGAACCGCGGCTGGCTGCTCCGCCTCGTCATCGCCTTCAGCTTCGCGCAGGGGGCGGTGTCGATGGCCCGGCCCGCCGTCTCCTACCGGGCCCTCGCGCTCGGCGCGGACGAACGGGCGATCGGTGTCATCGCCGGTGTGTACGCACTGCTCCCGCTCTTCGCCGCGGTACCGCTGGGCCGCCGTACCGACCACGGCCGGTGCGCGCCCCTGCTGCCGGTCGGCGTGATCCTGATCTCCGGAGGCTGCGCGCTGAGCGGACTCGCGGGCTCCCTCTGGGCGATGGCGATCTGGAGCGGGGTGATGGGCCTCGGCCACCTCTGCTTCGTCATCGGCGCCCAGTCGCTCGTCGCCCGCCAGTCCGCGCCGCACGAACAGGACCGCAACTTCGGCCACTTCACGATCGGCGCGTCGCTGGGCCAACTGGTCGGGCCGATCGCGGCCGGCGCGCTGATCGGCGGCCACGACATGGCGGGCACGAGCGCGACGGCACTGGTGGTGGCGGGTGCGGGGGCGGCGGTCGCGTTCACGTCGCTGTGGCGCATCGAGCACCGGACGGCAGCCAAGTCCCGTACCGAGCAAGGCGATCGCGTCCCGGTCGGCTCCATCCTGCGTGCCCGGGGCGTCCCCGCGGGCATGCTCATCAGCCTCTCGGTCCTGTCGGCCACGGACATCCTCACCGCCTACCTCCCGGTGGTCGGCGAGCACCGGGGCATCGCGCCGTCGGTGATCGGCGTACTGCTCAGCGTGCGCGCGGGTGCGACGATCGCCTGCCGCCTGGTCCTGACTCCTCTGCTACGACTGCTCGGCCGGCCCTTGCTGCTGACGGTGACGTGCCTCCTGGCCGCTGTCCTGTGCGCCGGCATCGCGCTGCCGGTACCGGTGTGGGTGCTCGGCTTGATGCTGGCGGTTCTGGGGTTCTGCCTGGGCGTAGGCCAGCCCCTCTCGATGACGACGGTCGTCCAGGCAGCCCCGGAGGGTGCCCGCTCCACAGCCCTGGCCCTACGCCTGACGGGAAACCGCCTCGGCCAGGTGGCAGCACCGGCAACGGCAGGTCTGGTGGCGGGGGTTGCGGGCGTGGCAGCGCCCTTCGTGATGCTGGGCACCTTGCTCCTGCTCTCGTCAGCGGTGGCACTGCGCTCTCCCGCACAAACGACCAAGGGCACGGTTTCCAAGCCAGGGGCGCGGGGCCGTATCGATTTGCGGCTCCGCCGCGGGGCGCGACAAGCCCCCACGGCGCCGCACCCGAAGACCCCACCGAACTGACCCCCGCACACGTCTTCCCCGCCGCGCTCACCATCCGTTAACTTCCGTAACTCACACACGTGAGCCCGCGGGGGCACCGCCATGACACGCGCCATCTCTCTGCACGACGTGAGCAAGGCCTACACGCGAGGCAACCGCGTAGTGGACCGGCTGACCCTGGACATCGAGCCCGGCGAGTTCCTCGTCCTGCTCGGCCCGTCCGGCTGCGGCAAATCCACCGTGCTCAGGATGATCGCCGGCCTGGAACAGATCGACGAGGGCGAGCTGAGACTCGACGGCGAGTACGCCAACGACCTGCTCCCCGCCGACCGCCGCCTCGCCATGGTCTTCCAGAACTTCGCGCTCTACCCGAACATGACGGGCCGCGGCAACATCGGCTTCCCGCTGCGCATCGAGACCCCCGGCGAGGACCCCACGCCGCGCGTGGACGCCACCGCCCGCAAGCTGGGCATCGAGGACCTCCTGGACCGCTACCCCGGCCAGCTCTCCGGCGGTGAACGCCAGCGCGTCGCGATGGGCCGGGCCATCGCCCGCCACCCCTCCGCGTTCCTGATGGACGAGCCGCTCTCCAACCTCGACGCCAAGCTCCGCAACCACCTGCGCGCCGAGATCGCCGCCCTCACCCGGGAGTTGGGCGTCACCACGGTCTACGTCACCCACGACCAGGCCGAGGCGATGTCCCTCGGCGACCGGGTCGCCGTCCTGCGCGGCGGGGTCCTGCAACAGGTGGGCACCCCGCGCGAGGTGTACGCGCTGCCCCGCAACGTCTTCGTCGCCGCGTTCATCGGCATCCCGCGCATCAACCTGCTGCGCGGCCTGGTCCGGGCCCCGCTGGACGGCGCGATGACGATCAGCCTCGGCAAGCAGTATCTGCGGCTGCCCGAACCGCTGTGCCTGGACCACCAGTTGCTGCGTGTGCAGCAGGGGCGCGAGGTGATCGTCGGGCTGCGCTCGGAGGCGATCCGGATCGCCAAGCCGACCTCCGCGCGCCCCGGGGAGGTGGCGATCACGGGGCTCGTGGAGCACGTGGAGTTCCAGGGGCACGAGGTCCTCGTCCACTTCAACACCGGGTCCCGGCCCGCCGTCGTACCCGATCTGGAGGCGCCGCGGCCCGTCGCCCGGCCGGACCGGCGGCGACGGCGTGAGGGGAGGGTCCTGGAGCGGCTGCGTGAGCGGGCGACGTCGCTGCGGGCGGGGCCGGTGGTGGTCCTGGACGAACCTCCCGAGCCCGAGCCGGAGCCGGCGCGGCAGGACCCTCGACTGCCGGGCGACCTCGTCGTGCGCACCACGCCCGACATCGACCTGCGCCGGGGCATGCAGGTTCCCCTGCTCGTCGACATAGCGCACCTCTTCGTCTTCGATCAACACGGTGAGCGGATCAGTCCCTCGCCCGCGAGACTTCCGGACCTGGAGGAGTGAACCCCGAGCGCGGCAACCGCCCTTGTACCGGTGAGTCCCGCTAGGCAGGGCACATGAACGTGCACCTCACCCGGACCCGGGCGATCCTCGCCACCGTCGGCCTCCTCCTCGCCGTCGCCGCCCCCACCGCCTACGCCACCCTCGAAGAGAGCGACGGCATCGCGCAGGCGCCGCAGCGCGGAACGCCGTACGTCGAGACCCGGCTCTTCTTCGGCACCGCGCGCCCCGACGGCGGACCCGCCGTCACCGACCGGCAGTTCATGGCCTTCGTGGACAGGGAGGTCACCCCGGACTTCCCGGACGGGCTCACCGTCCAGACGGGGCGCGGGCAGTGGCGGGACGCGAGCGGGGCGATCGAGAAGGAGCGGTCGTACGAGCTGATCCTGCTGTACCCGGTCGCGGCGGCCGCGGTGAGCGACCGGAAGATCGAGGAGGTCCGCCGGGCGTACGAGAAGGCGTTCGGGCAGGAGGCCGTGGCCAGGGTGGACGACCGGGCCCGCGTCGACTTCTGATGGTCCTCTAGCGTCTGGCTCCAGAAAACTAACATTGCTAGTTTGTGAGCCGGACGACAACCACGCCCGGCCCGGGAGGACGCACGATGAAGGCGCACGACGGCATGTACATCGACGGAGAGTGGCGCTCGGCCGCCAGTCCCGACGTGATCGAGGTCGTGAACCCGGTCGACGAGCAGGTCATCGGGCGGGTGCCGGCCGGCACCGCCGAGGACGTCGACAGCGCCGTACGGGCCGCCCGCGCCGCCCTCCCGGGCTGGACCGCGACCGCCCCCGCCGACCGGGCCGCCCGCCTCGGCGCCCTCCGGGACGCCCTGGACGCCCGCCGGGACGAGATCGCCGAGACGGTGACCGCCGAGCTGGGCGCCCCGCTGAAGTTCTCGCAGAACGTCCACGCGGCGCTCCCGATCACGGTCGCCGGCTCCTACGCGGAGCTGGCCGCGAGCTACTCCTTCGAGGAGAAGGTCGGCAACTCCACCGTCCACCAGGAGCCGATCGGCGTGGTCGCGGCGATCACGCCCTGGAACTACCCGCTGCACCAGATCGTCGCCAAGGTCGCCCCGGCCCTCGCCGCGGGCTGCACGGTCGTCCTCAAGCCCGCCGAGGACACCCCGCTGGTCGCCCAGCTCTTCGCCGAGGCGGTCCACGAGGCCGGGATCCCCGCCGGGGTCTTCAACCTCGTCACCGGCCTCGGCCCGGTCGCGGGACAGGCCCTCGCCGAGCACCCGGGCGTCGACCTGGTCTCCTTCACCGGCTCCTCCGCGGTCGGCCGGCGGATCGGCGCCACGGCGGGCGCGGCCCTGAAGAAGGTCGCCCTGGAACTCGGCGGCAAGTCCGCGAACGTCATCCTGCCGAGCGCCGACCTCGCCAAGGCGGTCAACGTCGGGGTCGCCAACGTGATGTCCAACTCCGGCCAGACATGCAGTGCCTGGACCCGGATGCTGGTCCACCGGGAGCAGTACGACGAGGCCGTGGAGCTCGCCGCCGCGGCCGCCGCCAAATACGGCGACCGCATCGGGCCCGTGGTCAACGCCAAGCAGCAGGCCCGGGTGCGGGGTTACATCGAGAAGGGCGTGGCCGAGGGTGCGCGGCTCGTCGCGGGCGGTCCCGAATCCCCGCAGGAGCAGGGCTACTTCGTCGCCCCGACCGTCTTCGCCGACGTCACCCCCGACATGACCGTCGCCCAGGAGGAGATCTTCGGCCCGGTCCTCACGATCCTGCGCTACGAGGACGAGGAGGACGCCCTGCGCATCGCCAACGGCACGGTCTACGGCCTCGCGGGCGCCGTCTGGGCCGGTGACGAGTCGGAGGCGGTCGCCTTCGCCCGCCGGATGGACACCGGGCAGGTCGACATCAACGGCGGCCGCTTCAACCCCCTCGCCCCCTTCGGCGGTTACAAGCAGTCTGGGGTGGGCCGCGAACTCGGCGCGCACGGGCTCGCCGAGTACCTCCAGACCAAGTCCCTGCAGTTCTGAGGAGTCGTCACAAGTGGTCCGCGCAGCCGTACTTCCCGCCATCGGCGCCCCTCTGGAGATCACCGACATCGACCTGCCGGACCCCGGCCCCGGCCAGGTCCGCGTCCGGCTCGCCGCCGCGGGGGTCTGCCACTCCGACCTGTCCCTGTCCAACGGCACCATGCGCGTCCCGGTCCCGGCCGTCCTCGGCCACGAGGGCGCGGGCACGGTGACCGCCGTGGGGGAGGGCGTCACCGGAGTCTCCCCGGGCGACGGAGTCGTCCTCAACTGGGCGCCCTCCTGCGGCACTTGCCACGCCTGCTCGCTCGGCGAGGTCTGGCTGTGCGCCAACGCCCTCAACGGCTCGGCCGACGTCTACGCCCGCACCGCGGACGGCACCGACCTCCATCCCGGCCTGAACGTCGCCGCGTTCGCCGAGGAGACGGTCGTCGCCGAGTCGTGCCTCCTGCCCCTTCCCGAGGGCGTCCCGCTCGCCGACGCGGCGCTCCTGGGCTGCGCGGTCCTCACGGGTTACGGCGCCGTCCACCACGCGGCGCGCGTCGGCGAGGGCGAGACCGTCGCGGTGTACGGCGTCGGGGGTGTGGGCCTGGCCGCGCTCCAGGCCGCCCGGATCGCGGGTGCTTCGAAGATCGTCGCGGTCGATGTCTCCCCGGCCAAGGAGGAGTTGGCGCGCGCGGCCGGGGCCACCGACTATGTGATCGCCTCCGAGAACACCGCCCGCGAGATCCGCGGCCTGACCGGCAAGCAGGGCGTGGACGTCGCCGTCGAGTGCGTCGGCCGCGCCGCGACCATCCGCGCCGCCTGGGACTCCACCCGCCGCGGCGGCCGTACGACGGTCGTCGGCATCGGCGGCAAGGACCAGCAGGTCACCTTCAACGCCCTGGAGATCTTCCACTGGGGCCGCACCCTCGCGGGCTGCGTCTACGGCAACTCCGACCCGGCGCGCGACCTGCCGGTCCTGGCCGATCACGTCCGCGCGGGCCGTCTGGACCTCGGCGCGCTGGTCACCGAACGGATCGGCCTCGACGGCATCCCGGCGGCCTTCGAGAACATGCTCGCCGGCAAGGGCGGCCGGGCTTTGGTGGTGTTCTGACGTTAGCTGGGCGGGCGAGGACGGCTGCAGACAGGGCGGTACCGACAGCGAGGGCGCCTTTCCCGTCTGGGCGAGTCATCTCAGCCCGTCCGGCGTTTGAGGACGAGGCCGTGCAGGCCGATCGGGGGTTTGGGGGCGGAGCCCCCAGCACTCACCGGTGCTCACGACGGCCCGCGGCGGTGAACCGGCGTTCCGCTGTTCGGTACTTGGACGGCTCCACCGCCGGCGTCCTCGCCGCGTTCGCCACCTTCGCCGTCGGCTTCCTGGCCCGCCCCATCGGCGGCATCGTCGCCGGCCAACTCGGCGACAGGCGCGGCCGCAAGCCCATGCTGGTCCTCGCGCTCACGCTCATGGGCCTCGCCACCACGGGCATCGGCCTGCTCCCCACCTACGACACGATCGGCGTCGCCGCCCCGATCCTGCTGGTCCTCCTGCGCGTTGTGCAGGGCGTCGCGGTCGGCGCGCAGTGGGGCGGCGCGATGCTGCTGGCCACCGAGTACGCCCCCGAGGGCAAGCGTGGGATCTACGGCAGCTTCGTCCAACTCGGCGTCCCCATCGGCGTGGTGACCGCCAACACCGTCTTCCTGCTGGCCGGGGCCTTCACCTCGGACAGCGCGTTCGCCGCCTGGGGCTGGCGCATCCCGTTCCTCGTCGGCCTGTTCGTCCTGGTGCTCGCCTGGTACATCCACACGCGCGTCGAGGAGACCCCCGAATTCCGGCGCGCCGAACAGGAGTTGGCGGAGCAGGAGAAGACCGAGCAGAACTCCCCACTGCGTACGGTCCTGCGCCACCACCTGGGCACGGTCCTGCTCGCCGGCGGCTCCTTCGCCGTGAACACCGCGACCTTCTACATCCTGATCACCGGTGTCCTCGACTACACGACCCGGGAACTCGGCATGAAGAAGAGCGCGGTCCTCATGGTCTCGCTCTGCATCAGCCTCACCCAACTGGTGCTGATCCCGGCCGCCGCCGCGCTCTCCGACCGGCTCGGCCGCATCCGGATCTACGCCCTCGGCGCGGCCGGCATCGCCCTGTGGGCCGTCCCGATGTTCCTGCTGATCGACACCGGCTCGCTGCTCTGGCTCGCGGTCTCCACCTTCGTCGCCGGCTGCTTCCTGAGCATCATGTACGGCCCCCAAGCCGCCCTGTTCGCCGAGCTGTTCACCCCCGAGATGCGGTACACGGGAGCCTCGCTCGGCTACCAGATCGCGGCGGTTCTCGGCGGCGGCCTCGCACCGTTCGTCATGGTGCTGCTCCTGGAGACCACCGGCACCTCCCTGGCGGTCTCCGGATACATCATCGGCCTCGCCGTGATCGCGCTGCTCTGCATCAAGGTCCTTGCGGACAGGGCGCGTTCACGCGGAGTCTGAAGCCTTCTCGGGCTGCGGCTCCGGGACCACGACCGGAGCCGCGGCCTTCCGCGGCCGGGACCGCGACACCGCCACACCCGCGAGGCACAGCACGCCACCGGCGAGCGTGAGCAGTCCCGGCACCTCGCCGAGCGTGACCCAGGACATCAGCACGACCAGGGCGGGCACGGCGTAGGTCGTGGCGCCCATCCGGCTGGCGGTCGTCCTCGCGAGGGCGTAGGCCCAGGTGGTGAAGGCCAGCGCGGTCGGGAACACGCCCAGATAGACCATGTTGAGCGTCGCCGAGACCGGTGCGTCGGCCGCCTCGGACATCAACTGCCAGGCGAACGGCAGACACAGCACCGCCCCGACCAGGCACCCGAACGTCGTCACCTGGAGGGGACTCGCCGCACCGAGGGCGGGCTTCTGCGCGACGACCCCGGAGGCGTACGCCACGGCCGCGAGCAGACACAGCGCCACCCCGAGCACGGACGAGCCACCGCCGTCCGACATCGACAGCCCCACGGTCACCGCCCCCGCGAACGACACGGCCATCCCCGCGAGCAGCCGCGGCGGCATCGCGTCACCCAGAATCCGGGCCCCGAGCAGCGCGATGAGAATCGGCCCGATGTTCACAACGAGGGCGGCGGTCCCGGCGTCCACCTGCTGCTCACCCCAGTTCAGGACGACCATGTACAGCCCGAACCAGAGCACCCCCGATATCGCGATGCCCCGCCAGGCGGAGCGCGGAGGCAGCCCTTCACGCCGTACGAGACAGATCACCCCGAGCGCGAGCGCCCCGGACAGCAGACGGCCGAGGGCAAGAGCACCGGGGGAGTAGGCAGCACCGGCACTCCGGATCGAGACGAAGGCGGAGGCCCAAAGGACGACTGTGACGGTCGCTGCGCCGGCGGCGAGCATTTCGGTACGGGGACGGGCGTTCATCATGCTTCCGAGGCTAGAAAGCGATGGAGAAGAAAGCTCGCGGATTTCGGACACGGCACCAGGAACGCCGTTAGGGGCGCGGGGAACTGCGCGACCAGCCACGATGCACCCGCAGCCGACGAACTACCTTCTCACGCCGTACGCCTGACCTGCTCGTACTGCCCCTCCAACCCATCCAGCAACGCACTCAGCCCCGTCTCAAAGGCCCGCTCATCAATCTTCTCCTGCCGCTCGGCAAGCAGATGAGCCTGCCCCAGATGGGGATAGTCCGCAGGATCGTACGCACTCGCATCATCAACGAACCCCCCCGCGAACGACCCCAGCGCCGACCCCATGATGAAGAACCGCATCAGCGCCCCGATGGACGTGGCCTGAGAGGGCGGCCACCCGGCCGCCACCATCGCACCGTAGACCGCGTCGGCGACCCGCAGCCCCGCAGGCCGCCGACCAGGACCCTGCGCGAGAACCGGAACGATGTTCGGATGGTCGCGCAGGGCGCCGCGATAAGAGACGGCCCAGTCGTGCAGCGCGGCCCGCCAGTCCCGCCCGTCCTCGAACATCGACAGATCGATCTGCGCGCTCACCGAGTCGGCGACCGCCTCCAGGATCTCGTCCTTGGTGCGGAAGTGGTTGTAGAGGGACGGCCCGCTGACCCCCAACTCCGCGGCCAGCCGCCGCGTGGAGACCGCGGCGAGCCCCTCCGCGTCCACGAGCGCACGGGCCGCCCCGACGATCCGGTCGGTGCTGAGGAGGGGCTTGCGCGGTCGGGCCATGGCGCACATAGTAGGGCTGCGCACCAGAAACTAGCAGTGCTAATTTAAATGTGTTCTTCCATGGAGAGGTGATCCCGTGGTCAGTCTGGGCCTCAATGACGAGCAGGCGGCCGTCCGCAGGCTGGCCCGGGACTTCGTAGAGCGCGAGATCACCCCGAACGTCGTCGCGTGGGACCGTGCCGAGGAGGTGGACCGCGCGATCGTGAAGAAGCTCGGCGAGGTCGGCTTCCTGGGCCTGACGATCGACGAGGAGTACGGCGGCTCGGGCGGCGACCACCTCGCGTACTGCCTGGTCACCGAGGAGCTGGGACGCGGCGACTCCTCCGTGCGCGGGATCGTCTCCGTCTCCCTCGGCCTGGTCGCCAAGACGATCGCCGCCCGGGGGAGCGAGGAGCAGAAGCGGCGCTGGCTTCCGGGGCTCACCTCGGGCGAGTCGGTCGGCTGTTTCGGCCTCACCGAACCCGGCACCGGCTCCGACGCGGGCAACCTCACCACGCGTGCCGTACGCGACGGCGACGACTACGTCATCGACGGCACCAAGATGTTCATCACCAACGGCACCTGGGCCGACGTCGTGCTGCTCTTCGCCCGCTCCACCGACGCCCCCGGCCACAAGGGCGTCTCCGCCTTCCTCGTCCCGACCGACACCCCCGGCCTGACCCGCCGCACCATCCACGGCAAGCTCGGCCTGCGCGGCCAGGCGACCGCCGAACTGGTCCTTGAGGGCGTGCGCGTGCCCACCTCCGCGATGCTCGGCGAGGAGGGCAAGGGCTTCTCCGTCGCCATGTCCGCGCTGGCCAAGGGGCGGATGTCGGTGGCGGCTGGCTGCGTGGGCATCGCACAGGCCGCGCTGGACGCGGCCGTGAAGTACGCGGGCGAGCGCGAGCAGTTCGGCAAGCCCATCGCGGGCCACCAACTCGTCCAGGAGCTGATCAGCGACATCGCCGTGGACGTGGACGCGGCCCGGCTGCTCACCTGGCGGGTCGCCGACCTGATCGACCGCGGGCAGCCCTTCGCCGTCGAGTCCTCCAAGGCCAAGCTCTTCGCCTCCGAGGCCGCGGTGCGCGCCGCCAACAACGCCCTCCAGGTCTTCGGGGGATACGGCTACATCGACGAGTACCCGGCGGGCAAGCTGCTGCGCGACGCCCGCGTGATGACCCTCTACGAGGGCACCAGCCAGATCCAGAAACTCGTCATCGGCCGTGCGCTGACCGGGATTTCGGCGTTCTGAGTACCGGCCGGGCGGCCGATTTTCTGAGTACCGGCTAGGTAGCTGCGCGGATGTGGCGCGGCTCCCGCCCGCCGACACTCGTCCCATGACCGACACACCGGGCAAGCAGCAGAACACGGCCGCCTTCTACGGCCAGGCCGTCGCCTCCTTCGCCATCGCCATGGCCGCGACCGCCATCGGCATCTTCAAGCTGAGCGCCGACGCCTGGGTGCGCGGCTTCCTCGCCATCGCCGTCCTGTATCTCGTCACCTCCGCCTTCACCCTCGCCAAGGTGATCCGCGACCGGCAGGACGCGACGGACCGCTCCTACAGCCCCTTCGAAAAGCTCTGAGCGGGCACACTAAGCGCTCGCTCAGCTTCGGCGGTATGGTGGGACGTCCGACTGTGGAGAGGGGCGAGCGATGAGTACGGCGGAGGAGACGGCCGACGGCGAGACGTCGGCGTGGGGCGAGGTCACGCCCGACGCGGCGCGGCGGCTGCTCGTGGCCGCCGTGGAGGCCTTCGCCGAGCGCGGCTACCACGCCACCACGACCCGTGACATCGCGGGGCGGGCGGGCATGAGCCCCGCCGCGCTCTACATCCACTACAAGACCAAGGAAGAGCTGCTCCACCGCATCAGCCGGATCGGCCACGCCAAGGCCCTGGAGATCCTCCAGGTCGCGGCCCGGCGCGAGGGCACCGCCACCGAGCGGCTCGCGGACGCGGTCGGCTCCTTCGTCCGCTGGCACGCGGGCGGCCGTACGACCGCCAGGGTCGTCCAGTACGAGCTGGACTCCCTCGGCCCCGACGCCCGCGCCGAGATCCTCGCGCTGCGCCGGCAGTGCGACGCCGAGGTGCGCGGGATCATCGAGGACGGCGTGGCCTCCGGCGAGTTCGACGTCCTGGACGTCAAGGGCACCACCCTCGCCGTGCTCTCGCTCTGCATCGACGTGGCCCGCTGGTTCAACGTGGCCGGACCCTGGACGCCCGACGAGGTCGGCGCGCTCTACGCCGACCTCGTGCTGCGGATGGTGGGGGCGGGGAAGTAACCGCCCCTCGCTCAGAGGTAGTAGCGGGAGACCGACTCGGCCACGCACACCGGCTTGTCCCCGCCCTCGCGCTCCACACTGAAGGCGACGGTCACCTGGACACCGCCCGCCACGTCGTCGACACCGGTGATCACGGCAGTGGCGCGCAGCCGCGAGCCGACCGGCACGGGCGCGGGGAAACGCACCTTGTTCGTCCCGTAGTTGACGCCCATCTTCACGTTCTCGACCTTGATGAGCTGCGGGCCGAAGAGCGGGAGCAGCGACAGCGTGAGGTAGCCGTGGGCGATGGTGGTGCCGAAGGGTCCGGCCGCCGCCTTCTCCGGGTCGACGTGGATCCACTGGTGGTCGCCGGTGGCGTCCGCGAACAGGTCGACGCGCTTCTGGTCGACCTCCAGCCAGTCGGTGTACCCCAGCTGCTCGCCGACCGCAGCCTTCAGGTCGTCCGCACCCGTGAAGATCCTCGGCTCTGCCATGTCCCCGGCCTCCTCGCCACTCAATGTCTAAGCAACTGCTTAGCATGGTCGTCCGTGGACCCCCTGTCAACGGACCGCGGTCCGTGTGGGTGGGTAGGGTTCGAGGGGTGCCTCAGATTCCCGAGAAGATCCATGAGCTCACGGTCGGCCAACTCGCCGCGCGCAGTGGCGCCGCCGTCTCCGCCCTGCACTTCTACGAGTCCAAGGGGCTGATCAGCAGCCGCCGCACCACGGGCAACCAACGCCGGTACTCCCGGGACGCGCTGCGCCGGGTCGCGTTCGTACGGGCCGCCCAGCGCGTCGGCATCCCGCTGGCCACGATCCGCGAGGCGCTCTCCGAACTCCCCGAGGAACGCACCCCCACCCGCGCGGACTGGGCCCGGCTCTCCGAGGCCTGGCGCTCCGAACTCGACGAGCGCATCCTGCAGTTGAACCGGCTGCGCGACCACCTCACCGACTGCATCGGCTGCGGCTGCCTCTCCCTGGAGTCCTGCGTCCTGTCCAACCCCGACGACGTCTTCGGCGACCGCCTGACGGGCTCCCGACTGCTGGCCGAGCCGGGCGGCCGACGGAAGGCGGGGACGGCGGAAGCGGAGGGGGACGCCTGAGTACGGCGGTGGCGGATCGGGGCGGCGGGAAACCGGCGACACCGGCAGATCGGCGCGCCGGAAACCGGGGAGGCGCCGGGGAGCCGGGGTGCCTGAATCCGTTGGTGTCCGCGGCCCCGCGCCTGGTAGCGTCGCGCTCTTCGGCCGACGGCCCTGCCGCCCCCGGAGTCCTGACAGGACCAAGTCCCATGTCCTCACCCGCACTTGACGCTGCGCTCGCCGACATCGACACCGTGTTCAACGGCTTCGCGAGCCCCACCGAGACCGGCTGCGAGCGGTGTTTCCGCCCGGAGGAGACGGCGTACCTGCGCACGCCGTACACGCGCGTCCCCGCGGACCTGTTGGCCAGATTCGTGTACAAGGTTCCCGACCACTTCGAGGACCACGCGGCCGTCATGCGGCGCCTCCTGCCGCAGGCGGCACACGCGATGGCCGAGGGCGGCCTGGACCGCGTCGGCTGGGGCCACCACGGGCTGAGCCGGGTCGACTGGCGCACCTGGCCCGCCGAACAGACGGCAGCCGTCGCGGCGTTCACCCACGCCTGGTGGCAGGACGTCCTCACGTCGAGCGCGCCGCCGTATCCCGTGGACGAGGTGTTTGAGACCTGCGCGACGATCTTCGGCACAACGACGCCACTGCTGGCCCGGTGGGAGGCGCACCCCGTGGCCGACGCCCATCTCGTGCGCTGCGTCCGCACCTGGCTGGACGGCCTGGTCATGGACGGCTCGCCGTTCGTCTGGTGGGAACACGACGCCCGGACGGTCGTCACCGAACTCCAGTCATGGCTGTCCGCGCACGCCCCGGCCCGTCTGCGCGCGCAAGGCGAGCCCGACCTGGCGACCCAGGCCGAACTCCTCGCCCTGCCCTACGACGAGCGCTGGGCGCATCCGTACTGGACCACTGCCTCGGCGACCAACTGAGCGTTGGACAGCGCCCGTTGACCGTCCGGCAGGACCAGCGTGTCCTCCAGGCCGATCCGGGTCGCGAGGCCCAGACGGCCGGCCAGCCGGAGCACCGGCCACGCGCCGCCGTCCTCGCCGTGCAGCAGGACCGGGCGGCCGTGGACGGCGCCGAGGTCGGTCAGCAGGATCCGGGCCGTGGACTCGGCCGTGTCCGCGTCGGTGTCCGTCACCTCCGCGAGGACCCGCAGCACCCGGGGTCCGAGCGGGGACACGGCGAAGCGCGCGGCCGCGTCCGTCCCGGACCAGATGCCGGCCTCCACCCCCACACCGCGCTCCATCAGTGCGGCGGCCACCTCCTCCGCACCCGGCTCGTGCCAGTTCACCGAGGCGTGGTCGGGCAGCACCGTCCAGCTCCGGATCCGGGCGAGCCGCGCTGAAGGGTCCGGCTCCGCCCACGCGCCCGTGGTCACCCCGACCGGCACCGACACCCGGGCACGGATCGCCTCCAGCGTCGGCGCGAGCACCTTCGGCGACAGACTGTCGTGCCCGCAGGGGTTCTTGGGGTGGACATGGACGTCCGTCGCCCCGGCTTCGACAGCCCGCGCCGCCGACTCCGCCATGTCCGCGGGAGTGAGCGGCACCATCGGACCGTCCGCGGCACCCCGCGGTCCGTTGAGACACACCTGCACCATCCCCCCATGGTGCAGGCCGCCACTGACAAAGGGGGCGCGGCATCCCCGGCACGCCCCCGGCTCACCCGGTCACCCGGCGCTCCGTGCTTCCGATGGCGCTTCGCGTCGGCGCCCGCTACGCCGACACCAGCAGCCGTCCCCGCCTGGACTCCGCCAGGGCCTCGGGGGTGAGCACGGGGCGGGGGACGAGGATCCCGCAGTCCGTGCAGACCGGACCGGTCGAGGGTTCGTGGTCCAGGTCGTACCTCCAGGAGAGCCGCTCCCCGCCGCAGGCCGGGCAGGAGGAACCCGGCTCGCGCTCCAGCGCGGAGATCAGCCGGCGCAGCACCTCGGCCAGTGGCTCGTCGGGGTGGACCCGGGGGTCGTCGCACCACGCGACACCGAAACCGCCCCAGGTCAGCCGGTGCCAGTCGTCCACACTGCCGGGCCTGCGCAACCCGTCGTGCTTCTCCTTCTTGCGCCGCTCGGCGAACTCCACCTCGTAGGCCAGCCAGACCGAGCGCGCCTCCTCCAGCTCCTCCAGTGCGGCCACGAGCCGCGCCGGGTCGGGAGAGCGGTCCTCGGGGCCGAACCCCGCCCGGGAGCTCAAGTGGTCCCAGGTCGCCCTGTGCCCGTAAGGAGCGAACCGCTCAAGGCACTTGCGCAGTGAGTAGCGCCGAAGCGCCAGATCGCACCGCGGGTCTCGCACCTGTCTCGCCAGACTCCGGAAACCGGCCATCGCCCTGCACCTCCGTCACACCTGCACCTGTACTTCGGTCACTTCGGCGTCGTCGTCCGGACTTCGCACGACGTTGCCGAATAGACGTATCGACAAGCGATTTGGCTCCATCCGATTTCCGATGCCCTCCATAAGCTCCGGAACGCCTGCCAAAACTTGACGCATGTTCATCTTCAATCCCGGGGATACCGGCGGTAACGTCCCGGCACACCCCCCGTCGGTTGGAGCTGCCATGCCACGGCGTAACTCGCGCACCCTCCTTGACAGACTGAGAACTCCCGGCAGACTCTCCGGGTTCCTGAAGTCGGCATCCATATGCGTCCTGGTTGCGGGTCTTTTGTCCCCGCTCGCTCAGGCCCCGGCCACCGCGGCGGCCTCCAACGACTACTGCGGCGGCCAGTGTTCCGACATCCTGCCGCCCGGTGAGAACGGCAACGCGACCCTCGCGCAGATCCTCCTCAACCAGGCCTTCGGCACCCAGCCCGACCACGCCGAGGACCAGCTCGGCCCCTACGCCAACCTGGCCAAGGGCTACTCCACGCTCACCAACGCGACGATCAACACCTTCTTCAACGACGCGTCCTTCGGGGTCGCATCCGATCAAGTCGCCTCCACCGAGAAGCCCGCGGGCCGCAGCGACGTGACGATCGTCCGAGACAAGAAGACGGGCGTGCCGCACATCACCGGTACCACCAGATACGGCACCGAGTTCGGGGCCGGGTATGCCGCCGCTGAGGACCGGCTGTGGCTGATGGACGTCTTCCGGCACGTCGGCCGCGGCCAGCTGACCACCTTCGCGGGCGGCGCCGCCGCCAACCAGGGCCTGGAGCAGCAGTTCTGGCGCAACGCCCCCTACACCGAGGCCGACCTCCAGGCGCAGATCGACAACGCCGTAGCGAACGCCGGCACCCGCGGCCAGACGGCCCTCGACGACGCCAACGCCTACATCGCCGGCATCAACGCCTACATCGACGCCTCCGACAGCGGCCGCTACTTCCCCGGCGAGTACGTCCTGACCGGCCACAAGGACTCGGTCACCAACGCCGGCACGATCGACCACTTCAAGCTCACCGACCTGGTCGCGCTGGCCTCCGTCATCGGCGCCCTCTTCGGCTCCGGAGGCGGCGGCGAGGTCAACAACGCCATCTCGCTGCTCGCCGCCCAGGAGAAGTACGGCGTCACCCAGGGCACCGCGGTCTGGGAGTCCTTCCGCGAGCGCAACGACCCCGAGGCCGTCCTCACCGTGCACAACGGCGAGAGCTTCCCGTACGCCACCAAGCCCGCCACCGCGCAGGGCCAGGCGCTGCCCGACAAGGGTTCGGTGAGCACCGAGCCACTCGTCTACGACCCCACGGGCACCGGCGCCGACCAGAGCGCCTCGGCCGCCTCCGCCACGGCCACCGCGAACGCCCTCAGCTCCGCCAAGCGCGGGATGTCCAACGCCCTCGTGGTGAGCGGCAAGTACACCGCGAGCGGCCACCCGGTCGCCGTCTTCGGCCCGCAGACCGGCTACTTCGCTCCCCAGCTGCTCATGCTCCAGGAGATCCAGGGCCCGGGCATCAGCGCCCGTGGCGCCTCCTTCGCGGGCCTGAGCATGTACGTCGAACTCGGCCGCGGCCAGGACTACTCGTGGTCCGCCACGACCTCCGGCCAGGACATCATCGACACCTACGCCGTCGAACTGTGCACGGACGACTACCACTACCTGTACCACGGCACCTGCACGGCCATGGACAAGATCGAGCAGAAGAACTCCTGGGCCCCGACCACGGCCGACGGCACCGCCGCCGGGTCGTACACGATGCGGGTCTGGAAGACGAAATACGGCCCGGTCGAATACAGAGCGACCGTCGGCGGCAAGAAGGTCGCCTACACCACCCTGCGCTCGTCCTACATGCACGAGGCCGACTCGATCATCGGCTTCCAGATGCTCAACGACCCGGACTACGTGAAGAGCCCGCAGACCTTCCAGGCCGCGGTGCAGCACATCAACTACACCTTCAACTGGTTCTACGCCGACTCCACGCACACCGCGTACTACAACAGCGGCGACAACCCGGTGCGCGCGAGCGGTGTCGACCCGGAGTTCCCGGTCTGGGCGCAGGCGGCGTACGACTGGCAGGGCTGGGACCCGGCCACCAACACCGCCACCTACACGCCGGCCTCGGCACACCCCAACTCGATCGACCAGGACTACTACATCTCCTGGAACAACAAGCAGGCGCTCGACTACTCGACGGCCTCCTGGGGCGACGGCTCCGTGCACCGCGGCAACCTCCTGGAGGACCGGGTGAAGAAACTGGTCGCCGCCGGCGGGGTCACCCGCGCCTCCCTGGTCAAGGCCATGGCGGACGCCTCCCTCGCCGACCTGCGCGCCGAGGACGTACTGCCGGACCTGCTGAAGGTGATCAACAGCTCGACGGTCACCGACTCCACGGCGGCCGCGGCGGTCACCAAGCTCCAGACCTGGCTCACCGCGGGCGGCAAGCGCACCGAGACGTCGGCGGGCTCCAAGGCGTACGCCAACGCCGACGCGATCCGCATCCTCGACGCCTGGTGGCCGCTGCTCACCCAGGGCATCTTCGAACCGGGCCTGGGCACCGACCTCTACACCGCCTTCCAGGCCAACCTGCCCGTCGACGAGTCCCCGTCGGCCGCGCACGGCCCGACCGGCGCCCACGCCGGCAGCTCCTTCCAGTACGGCTGGTGGAGCTACGTCGACAAGGACGTCCGGTCGGTGCTCGGCGAGAGCGTCCAGGGACCGCTCGCGCAGAAGTACTGCGGCGGCGGCAGCCTCAGCTCCTGCCGGGACATCCTCATCAGCACCCTGAAGACGGCGGCCGGCAAGACCGCGGCCCAGGTCTACCCCGGTGACAGCCTCTGCTCGGCGGGCGACCAGTGGTGTGCCGACTCGATCGTCCAGCGCACGCTCGGCGGCATCAAGCACTCCAACATCAGCTGGCAGAACCGTCCGACCTTCCAGCAGGTGGTGGAGTTCACCTCGCACCGGTAGGCGTACGGCAGTCGGCGGCGGGTCAGCGGATACGGCCCGCCGCCAGCACCAGTTGGGCCAGCTCGCGGTGGACGATGTCGCTGTGCGCCCCCGCGGGCGGCCCGCCGCGCCTGACCACGGCCGCCGCGTCGACGTTCACGCAGCCCTTCACGGGCAGCTTCCCGATCGCCTCGGCGAGCTTCAGCGACGGGGTGCCGGGCACCGCCTGCACCCCGTCGTGACCCATCGCACCCCACTTGGCGCCCAGCGCCCGCCCGATGTCGAAGGCCGCCACCCCCTGCGCGTCACCCGCCATCCGCGAGGCCAGCGGGTACATCGTGCCGAGCGCCGAGTCGTGACCGGAGTAGCAGCACACCAGCGGCCCGTCGATACGGTTCTGCTGTCCCTGGAGCACACCACCCGCGCGGGGGTCGTGCGGCAGCCGGGTCGCGAACGCGTAGTGCGAGAAGGCCCCTTGGAGCAGCGTCACCGACTTGACCGTGCGCACCCCCTCCGGCAGCCCGCGCAGCGCGAACGACACCAGCCGGCCGCCGAAGCTGTGCCCCACCAGGTGCACCCGCACCTGCGGCGCCGCCGCGGCGAGCTGTCCGATCACCCGCCCGAGCCCGCGTTCGCCGACCGTGCCCGCGCGCCGCTTCATCGCGTAGTACGTCCCCTGCCGCAGCAGTTCGTGCGCCCCGTCCCACAGCGAGGGGGGCGCCTCCACCCCGGGTGTATCAGCCAACCAGAGGGCCATCGCGAGCTCTTGGCAGATCGCCGCCGTGGACCCGGTGAGGATCTCCGGATCGTCCTGCGGCGACCCCTCCGCCAGGGTGTCCGCAGCGAACAGCGCCTGCGGCCCCGGCGGCACGATGTCCACGAGCAGCCGCAGCAGCCGCCCGAACTCCTCCAACTCGGCCTCTTCACGTGGCTGTTGGTCCAGCATTCGGGCCAACTGGTCGATCACCGTGGCCCGTCCGGGGAACGTCTCCAGGAGCGCGTGCCGGGAGTCCTTGTCGAGCGCCGGACGCGGCGGCAGTTCGGCGGCCACGGATCTCGGGAAGTCCGGGATCGGCTCGTCCGAGAACCGCATCGACGGCCAGACGACCCCGGCGTACCCGAGCCTCGCCGTCGGCGCGAGCGCCGGGAACGGCTCGAAGAAGCGGCTGTAGAGCCGGGTCGCGCCGGACCGGTCGCTGTTCCAGCCGTGCGAGAAGACCACCAGGTCCCTGACGCCCCGCTCGACGACCCCGGCCAGCAGCCGGTCCCGGCGGGCGCCGTCCGGGTCCCCGTCCGCGTCGAAGGTCAGCTCCCAGTACGGCGTCACGCTCATCGCCGGATCCGTCATGACGGGCCCCCTTGTCCCCCGTAGTGGTGCGTATCGTCCTGCTACCGGGCGAAGTTGGCCATACGCCACGGCTCATCCGTAGAGGAGGTAGTTCTTTCGAATCCGCCGGAACGCGCTCAGCTCCTCCTGCCAGCCCGCCACCACCTCGTCGGCGCCCGAGCCGCCGTCGATCATCGTGCGCACGAGGGTGGAGCCGGTGAGCTTGTCGATCCAGTTGTCGGAGCGCCAACCGAAGCCGGGCCACGTGCGTTTGGTGGTCACGAGCAGGGCGATGCCGGTGCGGACGGGGTCGTACGCCTTCCTGTCGTGGACGTGGATCTGCACCCCGCCGATGGTCTTCCCCTGGAACTTCGAGAACGTGGGCGCGAAGTACGCCTCCCTGAAGTGCGCGCCGGGCAGGGCGAGTTCGTTCGCGGCGGCGGCCCAGCGGCCGTCCAGGCCCTCGGCGCCGAGCAGTTCGAAGGGGCGGGTGGTGCCGCGGCCCTCGGAGAGGTTCGTGCCCTCGAAGAGGCAGGTGCCGGAGTAGACCAGGGCCGTGTCAGGGGTCGGCATGTTGGGGCTCGGCGGGACCCAGGGGAGGTTCCAGGCGTCGTAGAACTCCGAGCGCTTCCAGCCGGTCATCAGGACGGTGTCGAGGGGGACGGGGGTGGTCAGGAACTCGCCGTTGAAGAGGCGGGCCAGTTCCGCGACGGTCATGCCGTGCGCCTGCGCGATGGGCTGCCGGCCCACGAAGGTCGCGAACTCCCGGTGCAGGACCGGGCCTTGGGCGGCGCGGCCGGTCACCGGGTTGGGGCGGTCCAGGACGACGAAGCGCTTGCCGGCGAGCTGGGCCGCCTCCATGCAGTCGTACAGGGTCCAGATGTAGGTGTAGAAACGGGCGCCGACGTCCTGGATGTCGAAGACGACCGTGTCCACGCCGGAGGTTTTGAAGATGTCGGCGAGGGGCTGGCCGCTCTTGAGGTAGGTGTCGTAGACGGGGAGCCCGGTCGCGGGGTCGTCGTAGCGGTCCTCGGAGCCGCCGGCCTGGGCGGTGCCGCGAAAGCCGTGTTCTGGGCCGAAGACTGCGGTCAGGTGGACTCGGGGGTCTTTGTGCATCACGTCGACGATGTGCCGGACGTCTCGGGTGACGCCGGTGGGGTTGGTGACGATCCCGACCTTCTGATTGCTCAGCCGGGTGTAGCCGGAGGCCGCTAGATTCTCGAAACCGGTCCGGAAACGGTGGGGCTTCGCGGCGGCCGGGGGCGCGGAGGTGAGGGAGGCTGCTGCCGTTGTCGCCGCGAGGAGGGCTCGTCTGGAGAGGCGCATGAAGCGCACGCTATTGCGGCCACCGGCCGCAGGGAATCCGGACACCCTTCCTTACTACATACCGACCGGTTAGTCTGGCCGCAGAGCCGTGTGTCGCGTCGAAGGAGACCGATGGTGGAAGCCCTGCAGGATGCCGGAGTTGTCGTGACCGGAGCGGGAGGGGGCATCGGGGCTGCTCTGGCCCGGCGGTTCGCCGCCGAGGGGGCTCGGGTCGTCGTCAATGACCTGGACGCCGGTAAGGCGGAGGCCGTCGCCGACGAGATCGGGGGGATCGCCGTTCCCGGGGATGCATCCGCCGTCGTCTCCGACGCGCGGGACGCCCTCGGCGGGACCGTCGACGTGTACTGCGCCAACGCCGGTGTCGGCTTCGAGGGCGGAAACGTCGACAGGCCGCTCGACGAGAACGCCTGGGCCGCCTCCTGGGACGTCAACGTGATGGCCCATGTGCGGGCCGCCCACGAGCTGCTTCCCGCGTGGCTGGAGCGGGGCAGCGGGCGGTTCGTGTCGACCGTGTCCGCCGCAGGGCTGCTCACCATGATCGGGTCGGCCCCCTACAGCGTCACCAAGCACGGGGCGTACGCCTTCGCCGAGTACCTGTCGCTGACGTACCGCCACCGGGGCCTGAAGGTCCACGCGATCTGCCCGCAGGGCGTGCGCACCGACATGCTGACCGCCTCCGGCACCGCGGGCGACCTCGTGCTGAAGGCGACCGCGATCGAACCGTCGGACGTGGCGGACGCGTTGTTCAAGGGGATGGCGGAGGACCGGTTCCTGATCCTGCCGCATCCGGATGTCGCCGGGTACTACCGGGCGCGGGCCGCCGACCCCGACCACTGGCTCGCCGGCATGAACCGCGTCCAGCAGAAGTGGGAGGAGGTCCGATGAGCGCCCGTTACGCCGACAAGCCCTGGCTCGCCCTGCTCAGCGACGCCCAGCGCGCGGACATCCACCCCGCCGACACCCTCGTGCACGCCCTGCGCAGGGCCGTCGCCCAGGCCCCCGAACAGCCCTTCCTCGCCTACTTCGACGGCCGTCTGAGCTACCGCGAGGTCGACGAGCTGAGCGACTCCGTCGCCGGGCATCTCGCGGCGCGCGGGCTGGAGCGCGGGGACCGGGTGGCGATCCTGCTCCAGAACTCCCCGCTCTTCGTGCTCGCGCTGCTCGGCGCCTGGAAGGCGGGCGCGACCGTCGTGCCGGTCAACCCCATGTACAAGTCGGGGGAGGTCGCCCACGTCCTGCGGGACGGCGAGGTGGCCGCGCTGATCTGCTCCGACCGGGCCTGGGAGTCGTATCTGCGCGAGACGGCCGCCGAGTCTCCGGTGCGGATCGCGCTCACCGGGTGCGAGTTGGATTTCCAGACCCGCGGGGACGCGCGCGTGCTGGCCTTCGAGCGGCTGCCGCAGGCCCCGGACGCCGACGACCTGACCACCGTCGCCCGGGCCGGCCACAAAGCGCCCGAGGGGCGCGACCTCGGGCCGTCCGACATCGCCCTGATCAGCTACACCTCGGGGACCAGCGGAGCCCCCAAGGGCGCCACCAACACGCACGGCAACATCATGCACAACGCCGAGCGGCAGCGGACCGGCCTCGCCCTGCCCGAGCATCCCGTGTACTACGCGCTGGCGCCCCTCTTTCACATCACCGGGATGGTCTGCCAGCTCGGCGCCTGTCTCAACAGCGAGGGCACCCTGGTGCTCACCTACCGCTTCGAGTCCGGTGTCGTCCTGGACGCCTTCGCCGAGCACCGGCCGCACTACACCGTCGGCCCCTCCACCGCCTTCATGGCGCTGGCCGCCCACCCGGACGTCAGCCGCGAGCACTTCGGCTCCTTCGTGAACATCTCCTCCGGCGGCGCCCCGCTGCCGCCCGCCCTGGTGGAGAAGTTCCGGGCCGGCTTCGGGCCGTACATCCGCAACGGCTACGGGCTCACCGAGTGCACCGCGCCCTGCGCCTCCGTGCCGCCCCAGCTGGAGGCGCCCGTCGACCCGGCGTCCGGGACGCTCGCCGTGGGCGTGCCGGGGCCCGACACCGTCGTACGGATCGTCGACGACAGCGGAGCCGAGGTGCCGTTCGGGGAGCAGGGCGAGATCGTGGTGCGCGGCCCCCAGGTCGTGCCGGGCTACTGGCGCCGCCCCGACGCCACCGCCGAGACCTTCCCGGACGGCGAACTGCGCACCGGCGACATCGGGTTCATGGACCCGCAGGGCTGGCTGTACGTCGTCGACCGCAAGAAGGACATGATCAACGCGTCCGGCTTCAAGGTGTGGCCGCGCGAGGTCGAGGACGTGCTCTACACCCATCCGGCGGTGCGCGAGGCGGCCGTCGTCGGGGTGCCCGACGGGTACCGCGGGGAGACCGTCAAGGCGTACATCAGCCTCCGTCCGGGTGCCGAGACCGACCCCGACGCGCTCGCCGCGTACTGCAAGGAGAGACTGGCCGCCTACAAATACCCGCGCCAGGTGGAGATCCTGCCCGACCTGCCCAAGACGGCAAGTGGGAAGATCCTCCGTCGGGAACTGCGTTCCCAGGCGCACGACAGCGAATGACCTCTCGGAAGGCAGGTGGCGGCACAGTGCCCAGGACGACGGACGGAGACGGTACGCCCGTCCCGCAGCGGCTGCTGGCCGCCGCCACCCGGCTCTTCGCCGAGCAGGGCTACGACCGCACGTCGGTGCAGGAGATCGTGGAGGCGGCAGGCGTCACCAAGGGCGCGCTGTACCACTACTTCGGCTCCAAGGACGATCTCCTGCACGAGGTGTACGCGCGCGTGCTCCGCGTCCAGCAGGAGCGTCTCGACGCGTTCGCGAACGCGGACGAGCCGATCGAGAAGCGCCTCAGGGGCGCCGCCGCCGACGTTGTCGTGACGACGATCGAGAACCTCGACGACGCGATGATCTTCTTCCGGTCCATGCACCACCTGAGCCCGGAGAAGAACAAGCAGGTGCGCGCGGAGCGCCGGAAGTACCACGAGCGCTTCCGCGCGCTGGTGGAGGAGGGCCAGGAGTCGGGTGTCTTCTCCAGGGCGACCCCGGCCGACCTGGTGGTGGACTACCACTTCGGCTCCGTCCACCACCTGTCGACCTGGTACCGCCCCGACGGCCCGATGGCCCCGCAGGAGGTGGCCGACCACCTGGCCGACCTCCTCCTGCGGTCCCTGCGCCCCTAGGGCGTGTTGCGAAAGTCCCGTCTGCCGGGCGACGCCCGGCGCGCCCTCTCGCCGCACCGGACGAAAGCCCACGTTCGAGGCGTCCGACGGCGAGAGCGCGAGCACCTTCGCCTTCGCGATCCCGCCCCTGCAGCTGACCGTGGTCGCCCTGGTGGGCCTCGCCGCCGGAGCCCTGGCGGGCCTGCGCCCGGCCCGGCGCGCGGCCGGACTGGACGTGCTGCGGGCGATCGCCGCCGAGTGAACACACAGGTCAGGGTGCGCACGCCGGTCAGGACGCAGGTCACCGCCCGGT
>NZ_JBEYVC010000084.1:0-42837 GCF_040643855.1 Streptomyces sp. NPDC047072
TCCGGGTGCAGGAGGCGGTGTACCGCTATCCGGGCAAGGACAAGCCGGCCGTCGACGGGGTGTCGCTGACTCTGCGGCGCGGCCAGATCCTGGCGTGGCCGCGCACTCCGCGCAGCAGGCCGCCGGCGATCCGCTGGCCCCGTTCACCGCGGCCGGCCAGGGCGTCTCGGCGGCGGTCGCCGCGCTCGCGGCCGGCCTGCTCTTCCTTATCCGCGACCGCTTCGACCTCTTCCAGGGGAGCCCCGCATGACCCCGACCCCGACCGTCTCCGCCTCCGGGCTCGGTCTGCGCTACGGCGGTACCCGCGCCCTCGACGACGTGTCGCTGCGGCTCACCCCGGGTGTCACCGGGCTGCTCGGTCCCAACGGCGCCGGGAAGACCACCCTGCTCAGGGTGCTGGCCACCGCCGCGCCCGCCGACCGGGGCACGTTCACGGTCCTCGGCCACGACCCGTCCGGCTCGCGCGGCCGCCAGCAGGTCCGCCGCTCGCTCGGCTATCTGCCCCAGACCCCCGGCTTCCCCCCGGACTTCACGGCCTTCGACTTCGTCGACTACGTGGCGATCCTCAAGGAGCTGACCGACCGCACCGCCCGCCACCGCGAGGTGCGCCGGGTGCTGGAGGAGGTCGACCTCGGGGACGTGCGCGGCAAGCGCATCAAGAAGCTGTCCGGCGGTATGCGGCAGCGGGTCGCGCTGGCCGCCGCCCTCGTCGGCGACCCGGGTTTCCTCGTCCTCGACGAGCCCACGGTCGGCCTGGACCCCGAACAACGCATGCGCTTCCGGGAGTTGATCGCGCAGGCGGGCGAGGGCCGGACGGTCCTGCTCTCCACGCACCAGACGGAGGACGTGGCGATGCTCTGCCACCGCGTCCTCGTCATGGCCCACGGCCGCATCCTCTTCGAGGGCACCCCCGCCGAGCTGACCGCCCGCGCCGCCGGCCGGGTCTGGAGCAGCACCGAGCGCGCCCCGGGAGCGAAGGCGGGCTGGCGCACCGGCACCGGCTCCTTCCGCAACGTCGGCGACCCGCCCGAGGGCGCCGACCTCCTCGAACCGACTCTGGAGGACGGGTACTTGCTCACCCTCGACGCGGTGGAGGTGGCGGCCGCGTGAGCCTCGCAGTGGAGCCGACGGCCCGTCCCGCCGCCGTGGACGAAGGCGATCCGCGCCGCTCGTGGGCCGCCGTGTTCGCCCTCGCCCGCTTCGAGGCGCGCGACCTGCTGCGGTACGTCCCGGTGCTCTCGATGTTCGCGATCTACCTCGCCTACACCGTCTGGCGGATGTGGAGCGACTACGGCACGGACGGCTACCCCGCCCTCCAGGACGCCGACCGCGCCACCCAGTCCGGGCCGGTGATGCTGGTCGGGGTCGCCCTGTTCGTCTGCGTCAACCGCGCCGCGCTGCGCTCCCGACGGCGCGGCACCGACCGGCAGTTCGACGTGCTGGTCATGGAGCCGTGGCGGCGCACGGTCGGGCATCTGCTGTCCGTCGTGCCGTTCGTCGTGGTCACCGCGCTGGTCGTGCTGGCCGACTTCACCTCCCAGGCGCTGCGGCCGGGCGCGATCGGCCACGGCTCGCCGGCCGAGCTGGCCGTCGGCCCGCTGTACGTCCTGCTCTGCGGGGCGCTCGGACTGCTGCTCGCCCGGCTGGTGCCGACCACGTTCGTGGCACCGGTCGCGGTGATCGTCCTCTTCGTCTTCGACGCGGTCCTCTCCACCGGGCAGGGCTCGGCGCAGTGGAGCCGCTGGCTGTCCCCGGTCGTGACCGAGACCAGCAGCGACACGCTTCCCTCGGACCTCATCGGGCGGCCGGCCGCGTGGCACGCGCTGTATCTGACGGGCCTGATCCTGCTGGCGGCCGTCGCCGCGATCCTGGTCGCCGGGGGCCGGACGCTGCCGCTGAAGGCCGGTCTCGCGGGGGCGCTCGCGCTGACGCTGGCCGGGGCGGTGGGACAGGCCGGAGGAGTCTCGCCGGAGCTCGCCGCCGCGCGGGAGCGGGCGTCGGGGAACCCGCGATTGCCCTGTGTGCAGCGGGAGGGCTCGACGTACTGCGCGTTTCCCGAGTGGACAGGACGCGTGGACGACTGGGCGGGTGTCGTGAACCGGGTGCGGTCCCTGGCGGGCGGTACGACCGCCGAGCGGCCGTTGGTGGTACGGCAGCGGGTCGAGGCGCGCTACGGCCTCGACGGCAACGCGGCGATCTCCCCGTCGACGACGCCGGGACAGGCGAGCGTCGGGACGCACTGGGGCGGCAACCGGGTGCCCGAGTTCGCGGTCGGAGTGGCCGCCGTGCTGGTGGCGGGGGACGAGTCGAAGGGCGGGGAGCTGTGCGACGGGCGGGTGGTCACGCTGATGTGGCTGGCCCTGGGGAGCGACGCGCACCCGATGGCCACGCTCCGGAACGTCCGCCTCGACGACAGCGTCAGCGGCTCGGCGATCGCCCTCGCCCCGACGGACCCGGTGTCCATGTCGGCGGCCCAGACCGACGTGGTCCGCGCACTCCTGGGCCGGCCCCGGGCGCAGGTGACGGCGTCGGTGAAGCGGCACTGGAGCCGGCTGACGGCACCGGGGGTCACTACGGCGGAGGTGGCGCGGGTGCTGGGGACCGAGGTGCCGAAGGGGGCGAAGGACTGTGCGGAGGAGTGAGAGGAGCGAGAGGAGTGAGAGGAGTGAGGTGAGTGAGGTGAGCGGCGGGCGGTTGAGCGGGCGGTTGGCGTGGGCGTTGGCGTTGGCTTGGGCCGTGGCGCGGGGTGTGCCGTGGCGGGTGGTCGGGGTCGGGGCCGTCGGTGGGGCCGGGGTCGTCGCAGTGGTGCGGTGGATGGGGGGTGCGATGGACCCCTGGCTCGGCATCAATCTGCTGCGGGCCGCCGCTCTCGTCTTCGCGCTGGGGCTGGCCTTTCTGCTGGACGACCCGGCCCGGCACACCACCGCGCCCGTCCCGGCCCGGCGTTGGGTGCGGGCGGGGCTGCGGGTCGGGCTCGTCCTGCCGGTCGCCGCGCTGTGGTGGACGGCGGTGCTGGCCCTCGTACCGGAGCAGGCCCGTCCCCCGGTCGGCGCGGTCACGCTGGAGGCCGCGGCCGTCGCCGCGCTCGCCCTGGCCGGCGCGGCCGTCACCCTCCGCTTCACCGACGAACCCGAGCCGGGTCCGTCGGTCGCGGCGGGCCTCCTGACGGTCGCCGTCGTCGCCCCCCTGCTGACACCGGCCCGCTGGTCACTGCTCGTGGCCCCGGGCGACCCTCGCTGGGAGGCGTCCCACACCCGCTGGGCCTGGCTGCTCGCGGCGGCGGCGCTGGTGTGGGCGGCGTGCGAGCCGGAGCCCCTGCAAAGAAGGGCGTTGCGGAACGGAACGCGGCCGAGACCCGTCTTCGGGCGGGAAACCTCGCTGTCCGGCCGGTCCGACGGGTGACGATCTCCCGCCACCGGTAACGCAGTTGTCGATCTATAATCTCTCCTGCCCATGCCGTGGAACCGTGCTCGTGCCGAGAAGCCGGTGTGCGCTGAAGTCGTGACGGGTCGAGGCGGGCGGGGTGCGCAGCCGGATGGGTGGAGACGGCGGGCCGTCGACCGGGACGGCCGAACTGCGGGACCGGATGGGCGCGTTCGCGCGCGGTGAAGGGGACCCGCGGGCGCTGGTCGAGGCCGTGCGGGGCGCGGAGCTGCTGCTCCCTCTGCTCGGTGAGGACGCCGTGTGGACCGCGGATCTGGAGGACATCCGCTGGGTGTTCGCGTTCACCGGCACCCGCGAGATGCACACCTTCCTCCAGCAGAAGTGGGAGGCCGCCGAGCCGGGCGAACTGCCCGCGGGACTGGCCCGGTTCGCGCGGTACCTCGCCGTGGACGGTGAAGAGCTGCTGCAGGAGATGCTGCCCGCCTGGGTGGGGCGGGACCGGGTCCCGATGGGGGTCGTGGTGGACGTGACCTCCGACGCCCGCGCCTTCCTGCCGCCGGTGTCCGGGATCGTGCCGGACGCGATCGCGCTCGACCGGCAGCCGGTCGCCGAGGGAGAGGGGGCCGCGTCATGAGCGGTGGAGGGTACGGGGTCGACCCGCAGATCCTGAAGCAGGTCGCCCAGGGCATCAACGACGCGCTGGACGAGCTGAAGAAGATCACGGACGCGACCGGGGCGACCACCGGCCAGGGCTTCTCCGACCTGTCCGTGCCGCCGAACGCGATGGGCCACTCCGATGCCTCGCAGCGGCTCGACGACTTCTCCCGGCGCTGGGGCTGGGAGGTCCAGGCGCTCCTGGACGAGGGCAACGACGTGGCCGGGACGCTGGATCTGAACGCCGGCTACTACCACGAGGCGGAGGAGTACGGCATGGGCGTCCTCAAGGACGTCGCGCTGTCCGCGACCGCCGACCCGTCGCTGACCTCGCAGGACGCGGAGAAGATGTCCTGGGGCCAGGTGGGGGCCAAGGCCGCGGACACCTACGACCCCGACTACTCCATGGCGAGTTTCGAGAACGCCTCCGAGGAGAGCCGGAAGAACCTCTCCGCCACCTGGACCGATGTCACCGAGACCGGCACGGTCGGCACCGAGATCGGGGTGGTGAAGGCCGCCGGGGCCCTGCCCTTCGGCGGTGACGACGACGGCCAGGACTCCGGCGTCGCGGCGAAGGGCAAGTGATGGGCTTCCTCGACGACCTGGACGGCACCACCCAGGGCCTGCGCGACACCTTCGCCGACGGGGTGCAGTCCGTCACCCACGGCACCTCGGAGCTGCTCGACGCGGCGGGCGCCCACGGCTGGGCGGACAAGGCCGACGGAGCCGGCTCCTGGGTGGCCGACCGACTGGGTGCCGGGACCCGTGAGTTGGAGCTGGACGAGACCGACGACCCCGCCCTGCTGGTGCACGGGGACGCGGGCCGGATCCGTGCGTCCGCGGGGCAGTTGAGGAAGCTGGGCGCCGCCTTCGAACGTACCGGCCAGGCGCTGCGGAAGATGGATCCCGCGGACTGGCACGGACAGGCCGCCGACCGCTTCCGCGACAAGGTGCGGACCCACCCCAGGCGCTGGCTCAAGGCCGCCGACTCCTTCGAGGACGCGGCCGCCGCGCTGGACCACTACGCCCACACCGTCGAGTGGGCGCGGGGGCAGGCCCGCGAGGCGGTCGAGCGGTGGAGGCAGGCCCGGCGGCAGACCGAGGCGGCCCAGGCGCAGTACCGGCGCGAGGCCGACGACTACGCCCAGCAGGCCCTCGCGTTCCAGGTTGCGGGGCTGTCCGGCGGCAAGGACGGGCAGCGGCCTCCGCAGGAGCCGGGACCGTTCCACGACCCCGGGGCCGAGGGCCGTGACTCCGCGGAGCACCTGCTCAAGGCGGCCCGGGGCGAGCGCGACAGCGAGGGCGCCCAGCTGGCGCAGAAGCTCGCGCGCGGCACGGACCAGGCGCCCGCCGAGCCCCAGGGCCTGGACCGGCTCAAGCGCGAACTCGGCAACACGCTGAAGAACCAGCTGGTCGGCGCCGAGCACAAGCTGGGCGGCGTCATCAAGACCGGCACCGGGATGCTGCGCCTGGCCCGCACGGTCAACCCCCTGGACCCGTACAACCTGACCCACCCGGCCGACTACACCACCAACCTCACCGGCGTCGCCCGCGGTCTGGTGCACTCCGCCAACCACCCCACCGAGCTGGTCAAGGGCCTGGTCGGCGAGGGCTGGAGCACCGACCGCAACCAGGCCATGGGCGCCTTCGCGACCAACTTCATCGGCGGCGGGGGCGCCCTGGGCAAGGCCGGCGCCAAGTCCGTCGCCCACGGCCTGGAAGGCGCCGTAGCCAAGGAATCCACCAGGACCGTCGGCCAGGAACTCGCCGAGGACACCGCCGGGGCCGTCCAGCATGTCGACGACGTCTCCGAGGCGGCCGGGAAACCGGCCCCGGACGACCCGCGCAGCCTGCCCGCCGCCGTCGAGAAGGACATCGACATCGACGGCATGGAGCACCAGCCGGTGTGGCGGGAGAGCCACGAACCGCTGTACCGCAACGACAACCGTCATCCCCGGGAGATCTTCGAGCAGGGCTTCCATCCATGGGACGCGTCCAACAACGACCTGTTCGGCTATGTGGAGGGCAACCACAAGTCGGCCTTCGTGGGCACCACCACGGACCCGGACGCGAACTGGGTGAAGGACTACCGGTACGAGATCGACGCCCCCGGCGGGATCGACGTCAACCAGACCCTGCCGAACAACAAGTACGCGGACACCGACAAGGAGATCGCCTTCGCCGGCGGCATCGACCGCAAGCACATCAAGGGAGCCTGGGAGATCTTCCGCGACGGGACCAAGGGAGAATGGGTGCCGAACCCCCACTACGAGCCGCACGTCCCCCGGACTCCCGCCCCCGAACCACCGCCCGCCAGTCGACTGCCCCAAGGATGGACCCGATGAGCGGCCTCGTTCCCGACCGTTTCGACATCCTCGCCTTCAACGGTGCCTGGCAGACCCCCGCCGTGCTGCGCTGGGAGGGCGACGACCGCGAGCACGACTACACCGTGACCGCCGAAGGCCCCTGGGGGCGGTTCTCCGGCCGGGCGGGCGACTGCTTCGAGGCGCTCGTCCGCGTCCGTGAGCAGCTCGAACCCCTGGGGTGGTTCCTGGGGGTCAACGGTTCCCGGCGCGACACCTGGCCTTCCGGGATGTGCCGGGGCATGGGCGGGTTCCTGGTGTACCGCCTCAGCCTCGTCGCGCCGCTGACCAGCGCCGACCGTATCCAGACGTTCCACCCCGCACCCCGCGAGACGCTGGCCACCATCGCCGACCAGACCGCTTTCGAGAAGTACTGGCAGACCCTGTGACCCCTCCGCCCGGATCCGCGCCCGCCGTCCCTCCGGTCACCCCGGCCCTGCGTGCCCAGGCCGCCCGGCAGCGCGGCGGCTACGTGTACGCGATCGACCCGTTCTTCGACCCCGGCGGTGCGGTGCCCCCGTACGGCATCGTCGGTGGCTGGTCCGTCGACCGGGCCGGGCAGCTCGTCTCCTTCACGCCCAACCCGAAGTACCGTCCCTCGCCGGTCGCGCTGGAGTTCCCCGCACCGGTCTCCGCCCTGGAAGCCGTCGTGCAGCGGGCCGTCACCGGCTACTGCGACGAGGCGGAACTGCTCACGACCTTCTACGACGCCACGCTCCTTCTGTTCGCCGAGGAGGGCCGGGACGGGCTCTACACGGTGGTCGACGACGGCGGCGGCCGATACATCCCGGCCTTCACCCACCCCGACCGCGTCCCTGACGGCCGGCACCAGTGGCGGCAGGCCACCGGCCACTACCTCGCGGCCACCGGCCTCCCGATCCGCCTCGACCCCGGCCACCGCATCAGCCTGACGATCCCGGCGGGGGCGGGCGGCCGGGCCCGGGCGGGGGACTCAGCAGGTGCGGAAGGCGCCGGCATTGGGAGGGCCGGTGCGGGGGAGGCTGGTCGTGAGGGTGCCGGTGCGGGGGATGCCGGTCGTGAGGGTGCCGGTGCGGGGGATGCCGGTCGTGAGGGTGCCGGTGCGGGGGATGCCGGTCGTGAGGGTGCCGGTGCGGGGGACGCTGGTCGTGAGGGTGCCGGTGCCGAGGACATGCGTAGGGAGAGCGCCGGTAGCGAGAGTGCCGGTGCGGAGAGCGGCCGTAGCGGGATCGCCGGTATCGAGAACGCGGGTATCGAGAGCGCCGGTATCGAGAACGCGGGTAGTGAGAGCGCCGGTTCCGAAAGGGCCGGTCCCCAGGACGCCGGTCCCGAAAAGGCCGGTCCCCAGGACGCCGACTCCGAAAAGGCCGCTCCCGAGGGCGCCGGTCCCGAGGGCGCCGATATCGAGACCGCCGGTCCCGAGGGCGCCGCTCCCGAGACCGCCGGTCCCGAGGCCGCCCTCCTGGGCGCCCGCCTCCTGGATGCCGCCCTCCTGGACGCCCCCCTCCTCTCCGCCGGTCTGCTCTCTGCGCTCGCCCGGCGGAGCCGTACCGCTCTGTGGGAGTCGGCCATGGGTGCCGAGGGCCGCCGTGCCCCGGAGCCCGCGCCGCCGGCCGGGGGCGTCGCCGACATCCGGGACGCGCTGGTGGTCGGCGCGGAGTCGCAGGTCGTACGGGATCTCGACCGTGCCCTGCGGCAGCTGGCCGGCGCGCTGGCCGTGGAGTCCCGCGCTCTGCCGACCGTGCACGCCGCCTGGCTCACCGACGGCGAGCTCAGCCTTCAGCTCGCCCGGCCGGCGCCGCGGCCCCCGGCGCCGTGGCAGCCCGACCGGAACGACACGTTCTGGCGGATCCGGCTTGCCGACGTCCCGGTGCACGAGACGGACACCGCCGCCCCCTACCCCGGCCTGGTCAGCCTCGGCACCCACGGCCGGGCGCGGCTGCTGCTGAACCTCGAAGCCCTGCCCGGACTCGTCGCGCTGACCGGCGCCGAGGCGGACCGGACGGCCGTCCTCGCCTCGGTCGCCGCGGAACTCGCCACCAGCGCCTGGGCGGACCGGATGACCCTCACCCTCGTGGGCCTCGACGCGGAACTCGCCGAGCGGGCGGCCCCCACCCGGGTCCGCCGGGTCGACGACCTCGACGAACTGCTGGCAACCATGGAGGCCGAGACCGTCCGGCGCCGCGACGCCCTCGCCACGGCAGGCCACGACTCGGTGCTCACCGGGCGCACCGGCCGGTCCGGGGACACCTCATGGGAACCCCACCTCGTGCTGCTCGCCGCCCCGCCGAGCGAGGAGCAGGCGGCGAGACTCGCCGAACTCGCCGTGGATTCCGGCCGGTTGGGCATCGGCTACCTGGCCGCCACCGCCGCCACCACCGACGGCGGTCTGCCCGGCGCCTTCTGGAAACTCGACGTCACCCCCGACGGACGCCTCCTCGCCCCGTCGCTCGGCCTGGACCTCCAGGCACAGCTCCTGCCGCGGGAGCGTTACGACGCCGTGGTCCGGCTCTTCACGGACGCCGTGCCCGACGCCGGCGGCCCCCCGCCGTTCCGGGTCGACCTGACGCCCAGTGGACAACCCGCGGTGTACGCACGGCTGGTCGGCGCCTACGAGATCATCGGCCTCGACACCTCCGACACCGAGCACGGCCCGCTGCTCCGGGAGGCGCTGGCGATGCTCCTGCTCCACCGCGAGGGAGTGCACCCGCGCGTCCTGGCCCGCGGTCTGTGGCCCCGTGGCGTGACCGAGGACGTCCGGGACGCCTTCGTGGCCCGCCTGCGCACCTGGCTGGGAACCGACCCCGACGGAACCCCGCGCCTCCGCGTCGACGGCACCGGGCGGCTGACCCTCGCCCCCTCCGTCGTCAGCGACCTCGACGTACTGCGCACGCTCCACCACGAGGCCACCGCGGGCAGCGGTTCGGGTGACGCACGGCTACGGGAGCGTCTGCTCGGCGACGCCCTGGCACTGGCCCGCGGCCCCCTGCTCGCCGACCGCCCGCAGGGCCGCTACACCTGGCTCGCCCACGACATCGCCGAGACCCGGCTGTCCCTGCTGGTGGGAGACGTGGCGCTGGCCCTGTCCGCCCACCACCTGGAGGCCGGCGACCCGGCACGGGCGCGCGCCGCCCTGGAGACGGCCCTGACCACCACACCGGAGGACCAGCGACTGAAGAGCCGGCTCGCGCGCGAGGCCCCCGGAGCCGCCGACTGATCCGTCACGTCTCGGTGCGGTACATCAGGTCCGTCTCGTACGTGGTGAAGCCGAGGCGTTCGTAGACCGAGACCGCCGCCTTGTTGTCGGCGTCCACGTACAGCATCGACGTGGGAACCCCCTGCGCCGCCAGGTGCCGCAGGCCCGTCGTCGTGAGCGCCTTGCCCAGGCCCCCGCCCTGTGCGCCCGGCTTCACGCCGACGACGTAGACCTCGCCGAGGCCCTCCGCCGCGTGGACCTTCGTCCAGTGGAAGCCGATGAGTTCGTCGCCGCGGAAGGCGAGGAAGAAGCCCGCGGGGTCGAACCAGGGCTCGGCCTTGCGGTCGTCGAGGTCGCGCTGGGTCAGGGAGCCCTGCTCGGGGTGATGGGCGAAGGCGGCCGCGTTCACGGCGAGCCAGGCCGCGTCGTCCTCGCCCGGCACGAAGGTCCGCACGGTCACACCGAGCGGCAGCACCGGCTCGGGCAGCTCCAGACCGGTCAACGGGCGCCGCATCTGCCGTAGCTCCCGGAAGAGCGTCAGCCCGAGGACCTGCGCCAGATGCCGGGCCGCGGAGTGGCCGCCGTGGGCCCACACCCGCAGCCGCTTGCCGGAGGCGGCGAGCAGGGCGGCGCCGAGCGCGCGGCCGTGGCCGTGGGTGCGGTGGTCGGGGTGGACGACGAGTTCCGCGGCCGGTGCCTCGACCGGGTCGGTGTCCTCCAGCTGGGCATAGCCGACCAGTTCGGCACCGACGTGGAGAAGCAGATGGGACACGCCGTCCCGGGGGCCGCCGCGCAGCTGGAGCCGGCCCTGCTCGGACACCGCCTGCTGACCGTCCACGCGCGCGGCCTCGGTGATGATCGCGAGCACGGCCTCGGTCTGCTGCGGGGAGAGGGCCGAAGTGGTCTCGATGGAGCGGGAGATGGCGGGGCGTGCGATGTCGTCGCTGGTCATGCGTCGAGGGTAAGGGGAGGTCCGGGCAAAGTGGCGGCAAAGAAGCAACCAGGATGTAACCACGAAACCTCTGTCGCGCTACGCGCGTTGACCTTAGGCTGCGCCGGGACGGGGCCCACATCACCTCACTTCACACCCGGAACTCAGGGGGGCGTATGCCAGCCGTATCCCAGTCACACCCGCGCCGCAGACGGACGTACCGTCTGGTGGCCGCCACCGCCACGCTCGCCACCGCCGGTGCCCTCGCCGCCGCGCTGCCCGCCGACGCGCACGACGTGCAGCACGGCAAGCCGCTGCCGAGCCGCTACCAGGACGTGCAGCTGCTGTCCTTCAACGACCTGCACGGCAATCTGGAGCCGCCGTCCGGCTCCTCCGGCCGGGTCACCGAGCTCCAGGCGGACGGGACGACGAAGACGATCGACGCCGGTGGTGTCGAGTACCTCGCCACCCATCTGCGCCAGGCCCGCGAGGGCCAGAAGTACTCCATCACCGCGGCCGGCGGCGACATGGTCGGCGCCTCCCCGCTGATCTCGGGCCTCTTCCACGACGAGCCCACCATCGAGGCGCTGAACAAGCTCGACCTGGATGTGACGAGCGTCGGCAACCACGAGTTCGACGAGGGCGCCAAGGAACTGGGCCGGCTGCAGAACGGCGGCTGTCACCCCACCGCCGGCTGCTACACGGACAAGAAGTTCAAGGGCGCCGACTTCCCCTACCTCGCGGCGAACGTCCTGGACGAGAAGACCGGCAAGCCGATCCTCGCGCCGTACTGGGTGTGGCAGAAGAAGGACGTCAAGATCGGCTTCATCGGCGTGACGCTGGAGGACACCCCGGGTGTGGTCTCCGCCGAGGGTGTCAAGGGCCTGAAGTTCAAGGACGAGGTCGAGACGATCAACAAGTACGCCAAGGTGCTCCAGCGCCAGGGCGTGAAGTCGATCGTGGCGCTCATCCACGAGGGCGGACAGCCCGCGTCGGGCGCGTACAACTACGACTGCGACTCCCCGGGCGCCGGTGACGGCATCTCCGGCCCGATCGTGGACATCGCGAAGAACATCTCCCCGTCGGTGGACGCGCTGGTCACCGGCCACACGCACGCCGCGTACGTCTGCACGATCCCGGACCCGGCGGGCAACCCCCGCATGGTCACCTCGGCCGCCTCCTTCGGCCGGCTGTACACGGACACCACGCTGACGTACGACCGCTTCACCGGCGACATCGCGCGTACGACGGTGAAGTCGCCCACTTCGGCGAACCACGTGGTCACCCGGACCGTCGCCAAGGCGCCGGACATGACCGAGCTGATCAGCAGGTGGAACACCCTCGCGGCGCCCATCGGCAACCGCGCGATCGGCTACATCTCCGCCGACATCCCGAGCACCGGCACCGAGTCGCCCATGGGTGACCTGATCGCGGACGCCCAACTCGCGTACGGCAAGGGCCTCGACGCCGAGACCGACCTCGCGCTGATGAACCCGGGCGGGGTCCGGGCGGGCCTGACCTACGCGGCCAAGGGCACCGAGGGCGACGGCGTGGTGACCTACGCCGAGGGCTTCACCGTGCAGCCGTTCTCCAACACCGTGAACCTCCAGGACTTCACCGGCGCCCAGCTGATCCAGGTGCTCAAGGAGCAGGTCAGCGGCAGCAACACGGCCTCGCCGAAGATCCTCCAGCCGTCGGCGAACCTGACGTACACCCTGGACCTGACGAAGACCGGCGCCGACCGGGTCGTCACGGACTCGATCAAGGTGAACGGCACGGCCGTCGACCCGGCCGCCACCTACCGCATCGCGACGAACAGCTTCCTCGCGGGCGGCGGCGACGGCTTCACCACGCTGGGCCAGGGCACCAACGACCTCGTGGGCGGCGACGACCTGGCAGCCCTTGAGCAGTACCTGACGGCCAACTCCTCGGCCACCAGCCCGATCGCGCCGCCGGTGACCAACCGGATCACGATCACGCAGTAGAAGCCAGGAGGAGCAGGTCATCCCACCGGCTGGGGCCGGGTCCCCGCCGGACTCGCGAGCCCCAGCCGGTTGAGGAACTGCTCCAGCGTGAACGCCGCCATCCCCAACGACACGGCGTTGCCGGGGACTTCTGAGATGTCGACGGTCAACCCCGGCAGGGAGCCCGGCAGGACGTGGTGGGGCAGCTCCTCGCGCACCGCGGGGAGCAGCCACTCGGCGAGCGCCTTCGGCAGCCAGCCGGTGAGGGTCACCGTCGGCACGTTGAGCAGGTTGACCAAGTCGCCGAGGGCGGCGGCGAGATGGCGGCCGGTGCGTCGGAGCAGTTCCCGCAGTACCGGGTCCCCGGCGGCCAGCCCTACGGCGAGGGTCGCGACGAAGTCCCGCTGCCCGGGCTGCCCGAGCGCCGGATGGGACGGGTCGATCTCGGCGAGCGTCGTCTCCAGACCGGGCGCGCCGACGTACGCCTCGACGCAGCCCTGTCGCCCGCAGCGGCACGGACGGCCGTCCAGGGCGAGGAGCGTGTGCCCCCATTCGCCCGCGTTGTTGGTGGCGCCCCGCACGAGGGTGCCCTCCAGGGCGATCCCGGCGCCCGCGCCGGTGCCGATGTTGACCACGGCCATGCTGTCGACGACACGTCCGGCGCCGAACCACATCTCCGCGAGGATCGCCGCCTTGAGCGGGTTGTCCACGTACAGCGGTAACTCCAGCCGTCCGGCGAGGAGTTCCTCGATGCGGACGTCGTGCCAGTTCCAGTTGGGCGCGAAGACGGAGACCCCGCAGTCGTGCTGGACATGGCCCGGCATGCTGACCCCGACGCCGACGATCCGCTCGCGCCCGGTGCCGCTCGCCGCGAGGGCCGTACCGATCGCGGCGGCGATGCCGTCGACGACGTACGCCTGGTCGTTCTGGTCCTCGTCGAGCGCGACCTCGTGCCGGCCGAGCACACCGAGCGCGAGGTCGTACACCGTGGCGTCGACGTAGGTCTCGGCGACGTCGACGCCGATGATCCGGCCGCGGTCGGGGTTGATGGTGAGCCGTTCGTACGGCCGTCCCACCCTCTTGCGCTCCACGGCGGCGATGCGCAGCACGTCCTCCGCCAGGAACTCGCCGGCCAGCGTGGTGACGGTGGCCTGGCTGAGCCCGGTGTGCCGGGCGAGTTCCTGACGGGAGGACGGGCCGAGGTCGAACAGGGCGTGGAGTACCTCGAAGCGGTTCTCGCTGCGCACGTCACGGGCCGAGTGCCGGGCCACCGTCTCCCCCTCAGTCGGTCGTCGGAACTCCCGCCCACAGCGTACGGATCTCGGGGGGAGCGCTCCCCTCGATTCCCTGGACGAAGAGGGTCAGACCTCGCCAACCCGGCGGAATCCAGAGGGAGTCGGGGTCTCCGCCCGAGAACTCGGGCCGCTCACCGGCCCAGACGCGCCCCACGCACTCGCCGCCGGCCCAGCCGGTCACCCGGACCTGGGTGGCGTCCAGCCGGACGAGGAGACCGTACGGCGAAGGTGACGGCGGCAGGTCCACGTCGAGCCACGCCTCCTCGCCCGGCTTCAGCGCCAGCGGCAGCCGTACGGCCTCTCCCGCGAGGTCGTCCCGCGCGGCGAACGCCGTCAGCAGCCCGTCGTCCTGGGTCGCGCACGACCAGTCGGATACGGCGTCCAGGGCGAGGAGTTCGGCGCGCAGGCCGGGTCCGCTCGGGTGGTGCGGGAAGGTGACCGCCAACTCATGGGCACCGGCGGGCAGTTGCACCCAGGGGTTCTCGGTGTGCACGGTCTCCGGCGCGCCGCCGTCCACGCTCACCCGCAGCGGGGCGAGGACACCGTGCACGTGCAGGGCGGACGGGGTGGGCGAGTGGACCGTACGGCGGTAGGTGACCGGGACGCCGACGCGGGTGCTGCTCCAGCCGCCGAGCGTGCGCAGCGGTGCCGGTTCGCCCGACCAGTGGTCGTGCACGGTCCACAGGGCGGACACGTCCGTGACCGACCGCACCGTCCACAGCGTGCCGAGGCCGCGCAGGGCGCCCAGGCGCAGGGCGGGCAGCCGGGCGTCGTCGAAGTTGGCGTGACCCCAGATCTCCACGACGGCCTCGACCGCGACCTCGCCCGTCACATCCCGGACGTCGACGCGGTGCGCCGCGCCGAACCCGGCGACGGTCGGCAGCGCCCGGCCCGCGACGGACAGGTCGACGATGTCGGCGGCGTCGCTGAGCAGGAGTTCGTCGACGCCGGTCAGGTCGGTGGTGGTGCGGTAGGCGCCCCGGCCGCGGTACACGCCCAACGACTCCAGCGTGGGCGGCAGTTGGTGCAGTCCGGCGGTCTCCTCGGGGGCGGCCTCGACCCGCCTTCGCACCTCGCGCACGGCGACTGGTTCCGGTACGTCGGGCTGTGCGACGGCATCCGCCAAGTGGACCGTGCCGTCGTCCACCGACCGCAGCCGCGCCGCCTCGGCCGACGGCAGCACCACCAGGATCACTCCGCCCACCGTCTCCCGCCCGGACACCGGGACCTCCGCCCGAGTCCCGTCGAGTACGACGGTCACCGGCACGTCGGAGGAGAACACCAGCACCCCGTCCGCCCGCGCCACGAGGTCCGCCGAGGCGAGGTCCAGAGTCGCACCACCGAGGGGCACATCCAGAGCCATCAGCGGGCACGACCCCGGCGCGACCGCGACCGGCACACCCCCCAAGGCCGCCGTGCCCAGCGCATCACCGAGGTGCGGTACGGCCACCAACCGCCCACCCCCGTCCAGCTCCAGAGCTGACAGAGACGAGCTGGTGGGAAAGTCGCAGTCGACTCCGCCGTACGACACCGTTGTCGCCAGGGCCAGTTGGGGCCCCCACGCTTCCACGACCCGGGACAGCACCCGCGCCTCCGCGTACTCCGGGCGCTCCAGGCCGGTCGAGGAGACGTAGCCGCCGAAGTCGTAACCGTGGCTCATGAAGTTGCCCGGCCGACCCCAGTTGCCGCTCGACGGGGTGTACCCGAAGTTCCAGCCGGAGGACTGGAGATAGGGCGCGATCAGCTTGGCGCCGCTCGCCAGCAGTCGCCGTAGCGTGCGGTGGCGGCGGTTGGTCTCGGTGACCAGCAGCGGTACGCCCCGCTCGGCCACCAGGTCGGCGTAGCGCCGTACTTCGGGCTCGATGTCCGGGGAGTCGTCGTCCGGGTAGAAGTTGCTCGCCGGTACGACCCCTTCGACGTCCCCGGTGGCGCCGGGGAGGTCGCCCTGGCCGGAGCAGGCGATCAGCGGGACGGTGATGCCGTGCCGAACCGCCGTGTCCCGTAGGTGAGTTAGGTAGCCGGCGCGGTCCTCGCAGTCGAAGAAGTCCAGCTCGTTCTCCAGCTGCACCATGATCACCGGTCCGCCCGCCGGGAGTTGGCGCTCGGCCAGGATCGGCAGCACCCGGTCGAACCAGGCGGTGACCTGCGCCAGATAGCGGGGCTCGTTCTGACGGACCCTCAGCTCAGGGCCCAGGCCCAGCCAGGCGGGAAGCGCGCCGCCGTCCCACTCGGAGCAGATGTACGGGCCCGGGCGGGCGATGACGTACAACCCCTCTTCGCGCGCGAGGTCGAGGAAGGCGGCGACGTCCCGGCGGCCCTCGAAGTCCCACCGGCCGGGTGCCAACTCGTGGAAGTTCCACGGGAGATAGACGTCGACGCAGGTGTACCCCGAGGCCCGTACCTGGGCCAGGCGCTCGCGCCACTGCTCCCGGGGGAGGCGGAAGTAGAAGAGCGAGGCGCACAGCAGGGTGCGGGGACGGCCGTCGATCCACACCGCCCGGCCGTCCACATGGATGGTGGTCACTTCACTCCCGCGCTTCCGCCGCTGATGTCCATCTCGTACAGGTACTTCTGGCCCAGGTAGTAGACGAGGATCATCGGCACCGCGAGCATGATCGAGCCGACCATCACCAGGTTCCAGGGCGGCGCCTGGCCCGCCTGCGAGGTGGCGGTGATGTACTGCACGCCCAGCGCGAGCGGCATCTTCGACTCGTCGTTGAGGTAGATCAGGGGGCCCATGAAGTCGCCCCAGGTGTGGGTGAGGGTGAAGATGCCGATGGCGATCAGGACCGGCCTGAGCATCGGGAACATGATCCGCCGGTAGATGCCGAAGAAGCCCAGGCCGTCCATCATCGCGGCCTCGTCGAGCTGGCTGGGCAGCCGGGAGACGAACTGCCGTACCAGGAAGACGTTGAAGGCGTTGGAGAAGAAGTTCGGCACGATCAGCGGCAGGAAGGTGTTCACCCAGCCCAGGTCCCGGAAGAGGATGAACTGGGGGATCATCGTGATCTGCGTGGGGATCATCATCGTCGCGATGACGATGAGGAACATCGTGTTCTTGCCGGGCGCCCTCAGGCGGGCGAAGGCGTAGCCGACCAGGCCGCTGGAGAGGACCTGCCCCACCACCGAGAACAGCGAGATGAGCACCGAGTTGAGCAGGAAGCTGCCCATCGGCAGGTCGGTGCTGAACACCCGCGAGAAGTTGTCCCAGTGGAACTCGCGCGGGATGACCGTGAACCCGCCGGAGTTCACGGTGGCGTCGCTGGACAGGGCGATCGAGCCGACGAAGACCAACGGGGTGGTCAGGACCGCCGCGACGATCAGCAGGGTGCCGTAGGTGAACGGGGTCGCGCGGAACGCCCGTACGGCGGGGGCCTCTTGGCTCTTCCTGCGCAGGGGGGTGGCGAGGGTCGCCATCACTTCACCTCGGTCTCGTAGAACACCCAGCGCCGGGTGGTGCGGAAGGCGATCACCGTGAAGACGAGGATCACCAGGAACAGCAGCCAGGAGATCGCCGAGGCGTAGCCCATGTGGTAGTAGCTGAACGCCTGGTCGAAGAGGAACGGCACCATCGTCTGGGCCGCGTCGTAGCCGGCGGGGTTCTTGCCCTTCGAGACCAGGATGTAGACCTGCGAGAACACCTGGAACGCGCCGATCAGGCCCATGATCAGGTTGAAGAAGATGATGGGCGTCAGATGCGGCAGCGTGATGCTCCAGAACTGCCGCATCGCGCTCGCGCCGTCGACCTCGGCCGCCTCGTACAGCTCACGCGGGATGCCCTTCATCGCGGCGAGCAGCAGCACGGTCGCTGCGCCCGCGCCCCACGTCGACATCAGGATCAGGGCGGGTTTCACCCAGGGGCCGTCGTACAGCCAGTTGGGGCCCGAGACGCCGAACAGTCCGAGGAAGTCGTTGAGCGGGCCGTTCGGAGCGAGCACCATTCGGAAGATCATCGCGGTGGCGACCAGCGGGATCAGCGTCGGCAGGTAGATCAGGGTGCGGAACAGCTTGCGGGCGCGGATCTGCTTGTTGAGCAGGTTCGCCAGCCACAGGCCGACCACCAGGCCGAGCGGGACCGAGATCGCCGCGTAGTAGAGGGTGTTCCACAGGGCCTTCCAGAACACCGGGTCGTCCGTGAGGAGCTTGGTGTAGTTCTGGAAGCCGACCCACTGGGGCGGGGTGAAGGAGTCCCAGTCGGTCAGGGAGTAGTAGATCGACGCGATCATCGGCCCCAGCAGGAAGACCAGGAAGCCGATGATCCACGGCGAGACGAACAGGTAGAAGGAGAGCGCCTCACGCCGCCGCCGCTTGGAGAGCTTCGGCTTCTTCGGCGGGGCGGAGCTCTTGGCGGCCGCCGGCGCTTCAGGCGGCGGGGTCGGTGCGGTCGTGGTCGCCATCGCCGGTCATGACCCGGACTTGATGAGGGCTTCCAGGTCCTTCTGTACGGCCGTCAGCGCCTTCTTGGCGCTGCGCTCCTTGCCGAGCCAGAAGTCCGCGAGCCCGTTGGAGATGGTGTCGGTCATCTCCTGCCACTCGGGGATGAACGGGGCACGGAAGACGAACGCGCTCGACTCGGCGAAGACGCTCATGTCGACGTCCGTCTTCATCCAGGACGGCTTGAGGAACGCCTGGCTCTTCTGCACCTCCAGGTTGGCCGGCACGTCCTGGCCGGAGGAGATGATCTCCGTCTGCGCCGCGGGGGAGGTGAGGAAGTCGATCGCCTTGAAGGCGTTGTCGCGCTGCTTGGAGGTGCGGGAGATCGCGAGACCGCTGCCGAACGCCGACACGGCCTGCTTCTTGCCGCGCCACATCGGCGCGATGTCCCAGGCGAACTTCGCGTCCGTCAGGCCGCCCATGACCCAGAAGCCGTTGGCGTGCGTGGCGACCTTCTGGTTCGGGAAGGCCTGGTCGCCGCCGATGTCGGGGCCCATGTCGGCGTAGTCGGCCTTGCTGGGGACGACCTTGTGCTTGAAGACCAGGTCGCCCGCCCACTGGAGCGCCTCGACCACGGCGTCGCTGTCGACGGCGGGCCGGCCGTTGGCGTCGATGATGGTGCCGCCGTTCTGGTAGGCGAGGCTCCACCACTGCGGCCACCATTCGGCACCGCTGTAGCCCCACACCTTGCCGGGGACCGTCAGCTCCTTGAACGCGGCGAGGGCGTCGTCCCAGGTCCAGTCCGCGGTGGGGGCCTTGATGCCCTTCTTGTCGAACATGTCCTTGTTGTAGAACACGGTCACCGCGCCGGAGCGGTCCGGGATCGCGTACAGCTTCTCCTCGTACGAGTACAGCGTGCCGACCGGGCCGAAGCGCTGCTCGGGGTCGAGCTTCGCCGCCTTGGCGAGGTCGTCGAGGGCGAGCAACTGGCCCTTGCTGGAGTACGTGTTGACGCTCTCGGCGACCTGCATGATGTCCGGCCCGTTGCCGCCGGCGATCATCGTCTGGACCTTCTGCGGGTACGAGTCGTTCGGGATCAGCTGGAGCTTGACCTTGAGGTCCGGGTACTTCTTGACCAGCAGGTCGATACGGGCCTGGTACGTCTTGCGGTCGGTGTCACCGCCCCAGACGGTCATCAGAAGCGGGCCGGAGCCGGAGCCGCTGCTGCTGGAACCGCATGCGGTCAGGGTGATGGCACCGGCGGCCGCGACACCGAGGCCGAGAAAACCTCGGCGGGACACCTGAAGCTTGTCAACTGGCATGGCTGTACCCCTGCTGGGAGTGGGTGGGGCTTCGAGTGACGGTTAAACTAACCCTCGTTAAATCCCACGACAACCCCCTGTTCCGTGCATGTTTCGGGGAGCCTCGGGCGCCGCGCGCCCATGTTGGCCGGGTTGGTCCGTATTAAGCCCTGTGTGAGCCGGGGTTCGGTTCCACGGGTGTCCTGAGAATTTATTTTCAGAGGCAACTCTCACTCAGTCTTATTGACTTCCAAGGCGAATTGGCTTTTTCGGCCGCAGGAATGCCGTAGTGTTTTCCATGTCGACAGCGAACGACGCAGACGCAAAGGAGAACGAGATGAGCTTCCACAAGATCGCCCCGGTGAAGAAGGCCCGCAAGCCCGCCCCGGCCCCCAAGAAGGCGCAGCCGAAGAAGGCCGCCCCGAAGCGCCGCCCCGTCGCCAACCAGCACTGACAAGGAGAAACGAACCATGAGCTTCCACAAGATCGCCCCTGTCAAGAAGGCCGCCAAGCCCGCCCCGGTCCCCAGGAAGAAGGCGCCGAAGAAGGTCGCCCCGAAGCGCCGGCCGGTCGCCCACAAGGGCTGACACAGAATTTACTGACGTAAATCAAAATTATTCAAGGGTGATTGCAGCGGATCGGTAGAGGAACTGTTGCAGAATCACGACAGAGAGGGACACAGACATGAGCTTCCACAAGATCGCCCCCGTCAAGAAGACCCGCAAGCCCGCGCCGGCCCCCAAGAAGCCGCAGCCGAAGAAGGCCGCCCCGAAGCGCCGGCCGGTCGCCCACAAGGGCTGAGCCGGAACGCCACGAGGCGGGGCCACCGGTTAGCGAGCGCGTCTCGCGCCGGGGGCCCCGCCTCGGCCCTGTCCCGGCACCCGGAAGGAGTTGCTGATCATGAGGGAAGTCCGCGAGGCCTTCCGCAGGTTCTGGCCGCTGACCCGCGGCGACCGCAAGTGGCTGCTGGCGATCGTGGCCTGCGTGGTGGTCTCCGCGCTCGCCGAGACCGCCGCGATCCTGCTGTTCGCGCAGCTCACCGACACCGCCCTGAAGGCCGGTTCGCTCTCCGCGTTCTGGGGCCCGGCCGGCGCCTGGCTCGGCGTCGCCGCCCTCGGCGCGCTCGTCGGCTACCTCGGCAACTCGCTCGCGACCTGGACGGCCGAGAGATTCGTGCTGCGCCTGCGCGCCAAGGTCTTCCGGCACATCCAGGGAATGCCCCCGCACTTCTTCCAGAAGCACCGCCAGGGCGACCTGGTCGAACGCCTCACCGGGGACGTCGAGGCGATCGAGCAGATGGTCGTCTCGGGCGTCGTCGGCACGGTCGCCGCCGCCTTCTCCGCCGTCTTCTACTCCGCGGCCGCCCTGTACCTCCGCTGGGACCTGGCGCTGGTCACCTTCGTGCTGGCCCCGCTGTTCCTGGTCGCCGCCCGCCGCTTCTCCGGCCGTATCAAGGAGGCCTCCCAGGACGAGCGGGTCGCCGACGGCGCGATCACCTCCGTGGTGGAGGAGTCGCTCGGCAACGTCGTGCTGACCCAGGCCTACAACCGGCGCGGCGACGAGGAGAAGCGCCTCGACGTCGAGGCCCGCGCCTGGATGAAGGCGTCGGTGCGCGGTGCCCGACTGAGCGAGATGTACGAGCAGTTCGTCGAGGTCGTCGAGACGGTGTGCGTGCTCGCCGTCATCGGCCTCGGGGTCTGGGAGATCTCCGCCGACCGCATGACGCTCGGTCAGCTCCTCGCCTTCGCCGCGTTCATCGGCTATCTCTACCCGCCGGTCCGCAACCTCGGCCAGCTCGGGCTGACCCTCACGGCGGCGACCGCGGGTGCCGAGCGGCTCGGGGAGATCCTGGACGCCGAGCCCTCCGTCGGGGACCCGGACGAACCCGTGCCCGCGTGGCCGGTGCGCGGCTGGGTCGGATTCCACGGGGTGAGCTTCACCTACCCGAACGCGCCCCGCCCCTCGGTCAGCGACGTCACCTTCTCGGCCGCCCCCGGCGAGCTGGTCATCGTCACCGGCCCGAGCGGCGCCGGAAAGTCCACCCTGTCCAAGCTCCTCACCCGCTTCTACGACCCCTCGGCCGGCGTGATCACCCTGGACGGCGTGCCCCTGACGCAGCTGGGCCTGGAGTTCCTGCGCGAGCAGGTCGCGCTGCTCCCGCAGGAGACGCTGATCCTCAACGGCACGATCCGCGAGAACATCGCGGCGGGCCGCCCGGAGGCGACCGACGGGGAGATCGAGGAGGCGGCGCGGACGGCGGCGGCCCACGACTTCATCGCGGCCCTCCCCGAGGGCTACGACACCGAGATCGCCCCCGGAACGGCGGCGCTGTCCGGCGGCCAGCTCAAGCGGATCACCATCGCCCGCGCGATGCTCCGGGCCGCGCCCGTCCTGATCCTCGACGAACCCACGGCCGGCCTCGACTCGGTCGCCGCCCGCCAGGTCGTACAGCCGCTGCGACGGCTGATGTCCGGCCGTACGACGATCATGATCACGCATGATCTGAGCCTGGCGCCGGACGCGGACCGGATCCTGGTGGTCGACGGCGGCCGGCTGGTGGAGGCGGGGACGCACGCGGAACTGGTCGCGCGGCGGGGCGCCTATGCCCGCCTTCTCGGCCCGCTGCCGGAGGAGACGATGGTGCTGCGGCTGCCTTTTACGCGCTGACGCGCAGGCTGTACCCGAGTCCCCGCACGGTCTGGATGAGCCGCGGTTCGCCGTGGCTCTCCAGCTTTCTGCGCAGGTACATGACGTAGACGTCGAGGGTGTTGGAGGCGGGCTCGAAGTCGAACCCCCAGACCTCCCTGAGGAGATGGGAGCGGCTGAGGGCCTTCGCCGGGTGGCGCATCAGGTGGACGAGGAGGTCGTACTCGGTCCGGGTCAGCGTCAGGGGGCGGCCGGCGCGGGTGACGGTGCGGGTGCGCAGGTCCACGGCGAGGTCCTGGAAGACCAGGTCGGCGGGGGACTGCGCGGGCGGAGCGGGCCGGGGGGCCGTGCGGCGGAGCAGGGCGCGGACCCGGGCGAGGAGTTCCTCCGGCTCGAAGGGCTTGCTGAGGTAGCCGTCGGCGCCGTTGTCCAGGGCGACGATACGGTCGCCCACGGCGTCCCGGCCGGTGATCATCAGGATCGGCACGGTCGAGCCGGAGGCCCGGATCCGCCGCGTGGCGGCAAGCCCGTCGAGACCGGGCATCTGTACGTCCATGAGCACAAGATCGCTCGCCCCCACGAGCTCCAGCGCGATACGCCCGTCCGCGGCGAGCACGGTCTCGTACCCCTCGAACCTCAACAGCCGCCCGAGACCTTCCCGCACGTCCAGGTCGTCATCGGCCAGCAGAATCTTCTCCGCCATCCCACCAACGTGGGGTGAGGGGCTGTGGCGGGGCTGGCAGGGGGGTGTGGGTGGGCTGGGGGTGCCGATGCGTTCGGGGGGAGAGGACACCATTCGGGACACACGGTTCTGTGGTGTGCCTACGGTGGATCCATGGCAGAACGCATGAGCAGCCCAGCAGCCCAGCTGCCGACGACGGAACAGATCGCGGACCGGGTGGCGGCCGACCGTCAGGTGGTCCGCGATGTGATCGCTGCCAAGAAGACGCGCTCGGCGGGGGAGACTGCCACGTGATCACTTGGACACCGGTGCCACCAGGGCGCTGGCCGACGGACACAAGACACTGAACCTGCTCGCCGCGAATATGGCTCGCACACCGGGTGACCTGTTGCGGATCCCCGCCCTGTGCCTCATGCAGGCGGAGGCCGAGGACGCCGACGCGGCGCGCCGGGTCCTCGCGTTCTCCTCCGTCGTCGTCGACCCCCTGGACACGGTCTCGTCGGTCACCGTCGGCACCATGATCCGGGACGGGTACGGCGGGCCCGACACCTGTCACGCTCTCTACTGCGCGCTGCCCCGCGCCGAGTTCACGGGTATGTCGATCCTGCTCACGGCCCGGGAGGAGGCCTACCCGCCGGGCGTGGTCACCGTGGACATCGACTCGCCCGGCATGCTCGGCTTCTACTGATCCGTTCTCAGGACGCGCTCGGGGCCCAGTCGCCCAGCCAGTCGGCCACCTCCTGGTCGGCGGCCTGGGTGTCGGTGAGTTGGGGGCGGTTCGATGAGGCCGGTCCTGAGCCCGCGCCGGTGTTCTTGTACTCGGCGAAGCGGTCGTCCTTCCAGGAGAAGCCGCTCATGTCGGTCCAGGGGGTGGACTTGACCGCGGCCGACAGGGACGTGTTGCGGACCGTCGTCTGGGGGTCGAGGGTCGCGTCGCCGCCGGCGTGCCAGGGGCGGCCCAGGTAGAAGCTCGCCGCCGAGACGTCCCCGTTCACCGCCGAGTTGGCGATCAGGATGCCCTTGCGGTTCGCGACCGTGCTGGGTGCGGTGACGAACCCGGCGGAGGTGCCGTCCCACCGCTTCTTCAGCGTGATGACGGACTTGTCGATCACCGCGGTGGCCCGCCCGAAGATGAAGTCGACGTTGCCGACGACGTAGGAGTTCGTCATGTAGACCCGGCCCAGCTTGTCCTTCGCCGCGGTGTCCACGAGCAGCGTGTCCTGGTCGCCGCTGACGATGACCCCGTCCAGGAACACCTTGTCCGCGGCGGTGCGCAGCGCGACGGCCTGCTGGGCGATGTTCTGGTTCGCCTTCTCGTCGAAGTCGTTGGAGATGGTGAGGTTGCGCGCCTGGAAGTCGTCCGCCTCGACGGCGACGGTCGCGCTGCCCCCGGTGCCGTACGTCCCCGAACCGTCCGGCTTCGGCGTACCGGACGCGTTGTTGTAGACGATCACCGTGTCGCCACGGCTGCCCCCGGTGCCCTGGATGGTGACGTGCGGCTTGTTGGAGGGCACCTTGACGAGTTCGCGGTACGTCCCCGGCTTGACCGAAATGACCACGCGCGAGGGGTTGTTGGCCGGTACGGCGTTCACCGCGGCCTGCACGGTGGAGTACTGCCCGCTGCCGTCCTTGGCGACGGTGAGCGTCGTGGCCGCGGCGGCCTTGGTGGTGGCCGTCGTACCGATCGAACTGCGCGGCCCCGCACCGGACTTCAACAACGCCGGCACGTCCGCCGTCTTGTCGAGCGTGTAGGAGTAGTACGTCTTCGGATCGAAGGCCGTGCCCCCGCTCTCGTTCCGCCCGCTCGTCCCGACGAACGTGTTGCCCTTCTGGACGATGCTCGCCGTACTGTCCTTGATCACGGGGTTGTTGATGCCCTGGAAGTAGGAGTTCTCCAGCACCATCCTGGTCGCGCCGCGCGAGTAGTTGCCGTAGGAGGACGTGATGTCCGTCCCGGCCACGTCCTCCAGGTAGTTGTTGTACAGGTGCGCGTGGGCGACGTTGTCCGTGGAGGGGTTGCGCTGCTCGGTCTCGCGGATCCAGTTGTGGTGGATCGTGATGTCCGCGGTGACGTTCTCGGTCCAGCCGATGCCGAACGCCTTGTTCTCCTGGCTGAGCTTGTTCCAGGAGACCGTGAGGTAGGTGGTGTCCTTGCGGCTGTCGATGAGTCCGTCGGCCATGTGCCGCAGGTCGTTGTGGTCGATCCACACGTGGTGGGCGCCGTCCATCTGGATGGCGTCGAAGTCGTGCTCCTTGTCGTTCCACACGCCCTGGTAGGCGTCCCGGATCGTCAGGTTGCGGATGATGACGTTGTGCACGCCCTCGCCGAGGAAGAAGCCACCGCCGACGATCTGCCCGGACGTCCCGGACCCCACGATCGTCTTGTTCGACTGGACCTTGATCTCTTTCCCGACGGGGTCCATGGTGATGGTCGCGGCGACGACGATGACGTACGGCTCGCTCGCGGTCGCGTACTTCTCCAGGTCGGCGAGCGTCTTCACGGTGACGATCTGACCGTCCCGCCCGCCGTAAGTCCCGTTCTGCCCGAGGGCGTTGACGGACGCGAACCCGTCGGCGGTGGCGGTCGCCCAGGCGGGGGCGGCGGTGGTGGCGGCGGACGCGTGCGGCTGGCCGCCGGGCAGCAGACCGTAGGTGAGGCCGCCGGCGGCGGTCAGGGCGAGCGGAACACCGAAAGCTACGGCGGTTCGGCGTCGACGATGCTGAGCCATGGGGGGTTTCCGTTCCGTGCGGGGGTAAGGGACCGCAGTGCAGTCGCCACCCTCGCCAGGAAGGTTGCCGCCCGGAGCGCTTGGGGCCTGTCCGGCGGAGCATGCCGGCGTCGCGGGGCTGGGCACGCCTGTCTGCCGCGTTGTCGTCGGTTGCCGACTCCCCAGCGCTCGGCTTCGCTCGCGCGGGGAACGCCCACCGCCCCGCTCACCTGCACCGGTCAGCACCGCTTCTTGCAGCCGGCCTGATCCGCCGGACAGGCCCTAACCCGTGACGTTCTCCGGCGGCGGTGTCGGGGCCCCCGGCAGGCGTACGGTCGCGATGGTGCCGCCGCCCTCGGCGCGGGCCAGGGTGACCTCGCCGCCGGCCTGTTCCACCGTGCGGGCCACGATCGACAGGCCGAGGCCGGAACCGGGGAGCGCCCGGGCGCTCGGGGAGCGCCAGAACCGGTCGAAGACGTGCGGGAGTTCCTCGGCGGGGATGCCGGGGCCGTGGTCGCGGACAGTGAGGACACCGTCGGCGAGCCGGACCTCGACCGTGCCCGCCTCAGGGCTGAACTTCACCGCGTTGTCGAGGATGTTGACCACCGCACGCTCAAGCGCGGCCGGTTCGGCCCGGGTGTACCAGGGCTCCAGCGAGGCGTTGATGGTCAGCTCCGGACCGCGCAGCCGGGCCCGGCGCAGGGCCGCCTCCACGGTGTCCTCCAGCGCCACCACCTGCACGCGTTCGCCGCGCTGGCCCTCCGACCGCGACAGCTCCTGCAAGTCGCCGATCAGCGCGGCCAGTTCGGTCATCTGCGCCTTCACCGAGGCGAGCAGCGCCTTGCGGTCGGCCTCGGGGATGGGCCGGCCGGTCTCCTCGCTGCGGGTGAGGAGTTCGATGTTGGTGCGCAGGGAGGTCAGCGGGGTGCGCAGCTCGTGCCCGGCGTCGGCGATCAACTGCTGCTGCAGCTCACGGGAGTTGGCGAGCGAACTGGTCATCGAGTTGAACGACCGCGACAGCCGGGCGACTTCGTCCTCGGCATCGCTCTCGACGGGGATGCGGACGCTCAGGTCCTCGGTCCGGGCGACATGCTCGACGGCCTCGGTGAGCTTGTCGACGGGCCGCAACCCCGCACGGGCGACGGCGAGTCCGGCGGCGCCGGCGGCGAGCACACCGATGCCGGAGACGAGGAGGAGGATCAGGGCGAGATCGTTGAGCGTGGACTGGGTGCCCTTGAGGGAGACGGCGATGCTCACCGCGGCGCCGGGGTAGATCTGCGGCGGGCTGTTCATACCCTGGCTGACGAGCAGGGGCATGGTGAGCACCCGCAGGGCGTTGCCGTCGCTGTCGGTGCCGTTGCGGATGATCCCGTCGCCGGTGACGGTGACGTTCTTGATGACGTCCTTGTCGGCGCCGGTGACCTTGACGACGCCCGCCGAGGTCGCGGAGACGCAGAACTTGCCGTTCTCCTTCACCAGTTGGATGTAGGTGTTGCGGGTCCCGAGGTCGTTGGTGCCGGCCCGGTAGGTCTGGTCGGTCGACGGGGTCTGCGGACAACTGCTGAGCAGTTCCACCACCTGGTCGTACCGCTGCGGCTGGCGCATCTTCTTGAGATCGGCGTCGACCTGGTCGTACAGCTTCCCCTGCACGATGAACCAGCACGTCACCGAGACCGCCGCCACCGCGAACGCCACCGCGGCCGCCACCAGCAGGGACAGCCGCGTGCGGATCGGCAGGGAGCGGTAGCGGCGCAGCAGTTTCACTCCGCGCCGCCCTGGCGCAGGACGTACCCGACCCCGCGCACCGTGTGGACGAGCCGCGGCTCGCCGCCGGCCTCGGTCTTGCGGCGCAGGTACATCACGTACACGTCGAGGGAGTTGGACGAGGGCTCGAAGTCGAAGCCCCAGACCGCCTTGAGGATCTGCTCGCGCGTCAGGACCTGGCGCGGGTGCGCCATGAACATCTCCAGGAGCGTGAACTCCGTCCGGGTCAGCTCCACCGGCCGCCCGTCCCGGGTGACCTCGCGCGTCGCGAGATCCATCCGCAGGTCGGCGAAGGTGAGCGCCTCGTCGTCCTCGGCGGTCGCCGCCCCGGCCGCCGCCGCGTAGGAGGAGCGCCGCAGCAGCGCCCGGACGCGGGCGAACAGCTCGTCGAGTTCGAAGGGCTTGACCAGGTAGTCGTCGGCGCCCGCGTCGAGCCCGGTGACCCGGTCGCCGACCGTGTCACGGGCCGTCAGCATCAGGATGGGCGTGGTGTCACCGGCGCCCCGGATCCGGCGGGCGGCGGTCAGGCCGTCCATGCGGGGCATCTGGATGTCCAGGACGACCAGGTCCGGCTGGTACTGCGTCGCCTTGTCGAGCGCGTCCGCGCCGTCCACGGCGACCTCCGTGTCGTAGCCCTCGAAGGCGAGGCTGCGCTGGAGTGCTTCGCGCACCGCCGGCTCGTCGTCGACGATCAGGATGCGCTGGGGGTCACGGTCGCCTTCGGCGGGGCTCATGGCTTCGGATTCCTCGGGTGCGGTGGGACAACGGCGGACTGAAGGTACTGAACACTTTCAGCCTCGCACGGTTCCCTGCGGGTGCGTAAAGGCGCTGCGGTCAGGGCCTGTCCGGCGGATCATGCCGGCGTCGCGGGGCGCCGCGGAGATCCGTCAGAAGCGCCCTAGCCGCGGGCGGCGCTGCGGCGGCGGGTGCGGGTTCCCGGGGTCATGCCACGGCGGGCCACCGACCCGGACGCCACCTCGGGCGCCCGTGGGGCCGGTGCGTGCAGTTCGTACGCCACCTCCAGGGCGAGGGCGAACCCGGCCGGGTCGGTGCCGGCCACCGTGTGCGAAACCTGCTGGATCATGACGTACTCCTTACGCGCGTGACGCGGGGGTCAGTTGTTGTCGGCGCCGCCGGCCCGCAGCGTGGCGAGGTCGGCCTTGACGGTGTTGATCGGGATGGCGAAGCCGAGGCCCACGCTGCCCGCGTCGGACGAGGAGGAGGATCCGGCGGCCGAGTACATCGCCGAGTTGATCCCGATGATGTTGCCGTTCATGTCGATCAGCGCGCCGCCGGAGTTGCCGGGGTTCAGGGAGGCGTCGGTCTGCAGCGCCTTGTACGTCGTCGTGGACGTACCCGTGTCGCCGTTGAACTGCTGGCCGCCGAACTCGAACGGCCAGCCCCCGCCCTGCTGCTGTTGCTGCTGGCCCTGGCTCTCGTCCGTCGAGACGGTGACGTCCCGGTTGAGCGCGGAGATGATGCCGCTGGTGACGGTGCCGGTCAGGCCCTCGGGGGAGCCGATCGCCACGACCTGGTCGCCGACCTGGACACCGGCGGAGTTGCCGAGGGTGGCCACCCGGAGGCCGGAGGCGTTCTCCAGCTTGATCAGGGCCAGGTCCTTCTTGCTGTCGGTGCCGACGACCTTCGCGGTGTAGGTCTTGCCGTCGCTGGTGCTCACCTTGATGGAGGAGGCGCCGGAGATGACGTGGTTGTTGGTGATGATCTCGCCGTCGCTGGTGATGATCACACCGGAACCGGTGGACTCACCGGCGTTCGAGGTGGCGTTGATCTCGACGATGCTCGGGCTGACCGCGGCGGCCACGCCGGAGACCGTGCCCTTGGCGGAGGACGGCACCACATTGGTGCTGGTGCTGCTGGAGGCGACCGTGTCGTTGCCGGTCAGCTCCTGGATGCCGTAGGCCGTGCCGCCCCCTATCGCCGCGGCGACGATCGCCACGGCGGCGAGGAGGGCGAGCGGGCCCCGGGCGCGCTTCTTCGGAGCGGGGGCGGGGGACGGGGGTGCGGTGAGGAGAGCGGTTCCGCCGCCGTTGTCGTCGCCCTCACCGGCGCCTTCGGAGGCGAAGGAGGCCGGCGGCCGGGCCGGGGGAGGCGGCCACTCCGGGTTCACGGGGGAGGCGTCGTGCTGCTGGGCGCCCTGATACGGGTTCGCGTACTGCTCGTACTCGCCGTCGCGGCGGAAGCTCTCGGTCATGTAAGAGAGCTTGTCCCCCGACCATGAGAGCTTCCTGAGTGCTCGCTGAGAAGCCCGGCAGAACCTCGTATGCCCGATATAAAGCGGGTTCTCGCAGCTCGGGGAGGTCTCTCAGACGGCGTTCATAAAGCCGGGCCGCGCGCTACTCGCAGCCGCAGGACCGCCGCGCGACCAGCTTCGTCGGGAACACCTTCAGCCGCTCCCGGCGCGAGCCCGCGACCCGCAGCCCGTCGTCCAGGACGAGGTCCACCGCGGACCGGGCCATCGCCGAACGGTCCGATGCGATCGTTGTCAGCGGCGGGTCCGCCAGCGCCGCTTCCTTGATGTCGTCGAAGCCGGCCACCGCCAGCTCGCCGGGCACGTCGATCCGCAGCTCGCGCGCCGCGCGCAGCACACCGATCGCCTGGTCGTCCGTGGAGCAGAAGACCGCCGGCGGCCGCTCGGGGCCGGAGAGGATCCCCAGCGCCACCTGGTAGGCGTCGTAGCGGTTGTACGGCGCCTCGAAGAGCCGCCCCTCGGTCGGGATGCCGGCCTCGTCCATCGCGCGGCGCCAGCCCTCGACGTGGTCGGAGACGGGGTCGCCGACCGCCGGGGTGTCGGCGGTGCCGCCCAGACAGGCGACATAGGGGTAGCCGTGGCTCAGCAGATGGTCCACGGCCGCCTTCGCGCCCGTGAGGTCGTCGAGGACGACGGCGACGTCGTCGATCGCCTCCGGCCGCTCGTGGAGCAGCACCACGCGCGCGTCCCAGGCCTCGATCTCGGCCGCCGCGAGGTCGTTGAGCGCGTGCGAGACGAGGATCAGCCCCGAGACCCGCATCCCGAGGAAGGCCCGCAGATAGTGGGTCTCGCGCTCGGCGATGTAGTCGGAGTTGCCGACGAGCACCATCTTGCCGCGCTCGGAGGCGGCCTGTTCGACCGCGTGGGCCATCTCCGCGAAGAACGGCTGGCGCGCGTCCGGGACGATCAGGCCTATGAGATCCGTACGGCGGGACGCCATCGCCTGGGCGACCCGGTCGGGCCGGTAGCCCAGCTCCTTGATCGCGGCGAGGACACGCTCGCGCGTGGCCGGGGCGACCGGCCGGGGTCCGTTGTTGATGACATAACTGACGACGGCAGTGGAGGTCCCTGCCAGTCGCGCCACGTCATCTCGAGTCACCTTGGCCACGCGCGGAGTCTACGCGGATGGACCCACTCTGGGCAGGGCGAAAGGGAAGGCCCGGTGCTCCCGCGGTACCCGTTCGGCGCGATGCCGTGCGGGAGCCATGCCCGGGCGGGGTCCCTCTTATGCCTCGGCCGGTACCTCGGTGGCGTCCAGGGCGGCGTTCTCGTCCGCTTCCTCCACCTTTGCCCGGTCCTTGGCCTTCGCCTCGTCGGTCGCGGCAGCCCCGCCCTTCTCGGGCGTAACGAATCGATAACCGACGTTGCGGACGGTCCCGATCAGCGACTCGTGCTCCACGCCGAGCTTGGCGCGCAGCCGTCGTACGTGGACGTCGACCGTCCGGGTGCCGCCGAAGTAGTCGTAGCCCCAGACCTCCTGCAGCAGCTGCGCGCGCGTGAAGACGCGGCCCGGGTGCTGGGCGAGGTATTTGAGGAGCTCGAACTCCTTGAAGGTCAGGTCGAGGACCCGGCCCTTGAGCTTCGCGGAATACGTCGCCTCGTCGACCGACAGGTCGCCGTTGCGGATCTCCATGGGGGAGTCGTCGTTGACGATCTGCTGCCGGCCCATGGCCAGGCGCAGCCGCGCCTCGACCTCGGCGGGCCCGGCGGTGTCGAGGAGGACGTCGTCGATGCCCCAGTCGGCGGTGACGGCGGCGAGGCCGCCCTCGGTGACGACGAGGATGAGCGGACAGCCCGGCCCGGTCGAGCGCAGCAGCTGGCACAGGCTGCGCACCTGGGGCAGGTCACGGCGGCCGTCGATGAGGATCACGTCGGCGCCGGGGGTATCCACGAGCGCGGGACCCTCGGCCGGGGCCACGCGCACGTTGTGCAGGAGCAGGCCGAGAGCCGGGAGCACCTCCGTCGACGGCTGGAGTGCGTTGGTCAGGAGCAGCAGAGAACTCATTCGACTGGTTCCTCCTCGGTCCCGGCGAGGTGACAGCTTTCGTATACAGGTGATCCGAAAGCACAAAAGGACCCGGGGGCTGCGTTGCCCGAGTCCTCTGTTCAGGAGAATAGCCCACATGAGCATCGATCCGGCAGGTCGTGTGGCGCGTTCCACCACGATCCCGAACTCTGAGACACACAGAGCCGCACCTATACGGACGTTTCTGCACACCGCCGATGGCGTGACGATCGATTCCGTATACGACCCGCCGGCCTCCGTATACGACACTTCCGCGCCATCCGTACGTGGTCCGGTGTTCGTGATCGCGCACGGCTTCACGGGTGACGCGGATCGTCCTCATGTTCGCCGGGTGGTGGAGGCGTTCACGCAGTACGGCGGTGTCGTCTCGTTCTCCTTCCGCGGCCACGGCGCCTCCGGCGGGCGCTCCACGGTGGGCGACCGCGAGGTCCTCGACCTGGCCGCCGCGGTGGGCTGGGCGCGCGAACTCGGCCACGCGCGCGTGGTGACCGTCGGCTTCTCCATGGGCGGTTCGGTCGTGTTGCGGCACGCGGCGCTGTACCGGCGGGAGCACGACGGTCGCACGGGGGCGTATTCCGACGCCGTGGTCTCGGTCAGTGCACCGGCCCGGTGGTACTACCGCGGCACAGCCCCTATGCGAAGGGTCCACTGGCTGATAACCCGCCCCGAGGGCCGTCTGCTCGGCCGCTACGGCTTCCGTACCCGCATCCACCACCGGGACTGGGACCCGGTCCCCCTCTCGCCCGTGGAAGCGGTCCCGAGGATCGCCCCCACCCCCCTGCTGATCGTCCACGGCGACCGCGACGGCTACTTTCCCCTCGACCACCCGCGGATGCTCGCGAAGGCCGCCGCCGGCCACGCCGACCTGTGGCTGGAGCCCATGGGCCACGCGGAGCACGCCTCCTCGGACGAGCTGCTCGGCCGCATCGGGGACTGGGCTGTCACAGCGGCCCGCTAGCCTGGGCGGCACACATCGACGATCGATCGAGGAAGCGGATGCCAGAGGTCACGGTGCGCTACTGGGCCGCCGCGAAGGCCGCGGCCGGCGTGGGCGAGGAGGTGTTCGACGCGGACACGCTCGCCGAGGCGCTGGGCGCGGTGCGCGAGCGACACCCCGGTGAGCTCACGCGCGTCCTGCTGCGATGCTCGTTCCTCGTCGACGGCGACCCCGTGGGCACCCGCGGGCATGAGACGGTACGGCTGGCCGACGGCGGCACGGTCGAGGTGCTCCCGCCGTTCGCAGGAGGATGACGATGAGCGACCAGCAGCCGTACGAGGGGTACCCGCCGTATCCCCAGCAACAGGGGTGGCCCGCGCAGCAGGGGTACGACGAGGCGCAGGGCGACCGGCAGCACACCCAGCAGTGGCAGGGGCAGACGTGGGACACGCAGGTCCACACGCCTGCGGCGCCGGAGCAGGCGTATCTGCCGCCGCAGGGGTATGGCGCCGACCCGCGGCAGCAGGGCTACGAGGCTGGCTCGCATGCGCAGCAGCAGGGCTACGAGGCTGGCTCGCATCCCCAGCAGCAGGGCTACGGGACTGGCGCGCACCCTCAGCAACAGGGCCACGGCGCCGCCTCGCGCCCTCAGCAGCAGGCGGCTCCCTACGCGATGCCTGCGGAGGCATCGGCGGCCCCTCACGCCGTGACCTCCGAGGGCGGAGCGGGCTACGGGCCCTCCACGCTCGCGGGCAACGCCCGGATCACCGACGCGCAGCGGGCGCGTGCCGAGGGGCGGTCGCCCATCATCGAGCCCGGGGGGCAGCCTGCCGCGCTCACCGCGCTGCTCGGGCTGCTGCTCGCCGGGGCGGCGGCCGTGGGGTCGTACGGGCTGCTCGTGCCGCTCGTGCTGCTGCAGGCGGTCACCGCGGCGGGGTGGTTCCGGCTGAACGGCATGTGGCCGGCCCGGCAGGGGATCGCGCTGGCGTTCCTCGGTGCGCTGGTCGCGGACGCGGTGCTCCTCGTGGCGGGCCGGGAGAACGGTCCCGCGGCGATTCTCGGCACGCTCGGTGTGTGGGTGCTGCTGTCCCTGGTGCTCCAGCTGCGGTCGCATGCGGATGCGGACGAGCGGATGTACGGGCTGATGGCCACGGTTGCCTCGGCGGCGCTGGCGATCGTGGCGGGCGGGTATCTCGCGGCGGACCCGGATGCGGTGTCGGTAGGCGCGGCTGCGGTCGCGGTGGCCGTTCTGGCTCGCGCGCTGCCCCTGCCGACCCCGGCGTCGGTGACCGTCTCCCTGCTCGCCGCGGCCGGTGCGGGCATCGCGGTGGGCGGGATGACGGGGCTGGGGGCGAAGGGGGCGCTGCTGGGCGCGGGGGCTGCGGTGTGCGGTCTGATCGGTCACAGGGTTGCCAGCTATGACTACCCGTCCCGCTTCGTGCACTTCACAGCGGGAGTGGCGCTGCCGTTGGCTGCGGCGGCACCGGTGGTGTATGTGCTGGGCCGGGCGGTCGTGTAGTGCGTGCGGGTTCGGTGGGGGCGGGCGTTTTGCGCAGTTCCCCGCGCCCCTAAAAGACGCCCACGGTTCGGTGGTGGGTCGGGGCCGGGACGCCGGCCGCTGCGGGCCGTACGCGGCCAACGGTCCAATGGGGTCCAGGTGAGTGCTTTTAGGGGCGCGGGGAACTGCGCGACCAGCCCCCACCGGCCCGCACCCGCCAAACCACCGAACCCGGCACCCCACTAGGCACTGTCACCGCTTCTTGCCGTCCAGCTCGTCCCACCAGTCGTCCGACTTCGGATCCCCCGACGGCGCGTCCCACCACCGGTCATCCGGCCCCCGCCGATTCGCCACGATCGCGGCAAGCGGCGGAATGACCATCGCCACCACGCACATGCCCACGGCAACCGGCATCGACCACAGGCGCACGACCCCCCACGCCAGGACGAAGAGCCCGATGCACGTGCCCATCATGGCGAAGTAGACATGACGTCGTCGCGCCAGCATGTCTCCAGGGTAAGTCCGGACACGACGAAGGGCCGCACCCCGACAAGTGGTGCGGCCCTTCACCAAAAGGGTGCTCAGACCGCGATCGCGACCTCCGCGAGCGCGCCCTTCTCGGCCACGACGACCGTACGGTCGGCCGTACCGCCCGGCACCAGCGCCCGCACGGTCCACGTGCCCTCGGCCGCGTAGAAGCGGAACTGGCCCGTCGCGGACGTGGGAACCTCCGCGGTGAACTCGCCGGTCGAGTCCAGCAGACGGACGTAGCCCGTCACCGGCTCGCCGTCCTTCGTCACCTGACCCTGGATCGTGGTCTCACCGGGCTTGATCGTCGAGGCGTCGGGGCCGCCGGCCTTCGCTCCACACATGTTGAACTCCTTGAGGGGTAAAGGCCGGGCTTACTTGTTCGCGCCGAGCTCGATCGGAACGCCGACGAGGCTGCCGTACTCGGTCCAGGAGCCGTCGTAGTTCTTGACGTTCTCCACGCCGAGCAGCTCGTGCAGCACGAACCAGGTCAGCGCGGAGCGCTCACCGATGCGGCAGTAGGCGATGGTGTCCTTGGCCAGGTCGACCTGCTCCTCGGCGTAGAGCTCCTTGAGCTCGTCGTCCGACTTGAAGGTGCCGTCGTCGTTGGCGTTCTTGGACCACGGGATGTTGCGGGCGGACGGGACGTGGCCCGGGCGCTGCGACTGCTCCTGCGGCAGGTGGGCCGGGGCGAGCAGCTTGCCGGAGAACTCGTCGGGGGAGCGGACGTCGACCAGGTTCTGCGAACCGATCGCGGCGACGACGTCGTCACGGAAGGCGCGGATCGCGGTGTTCTGCGGCTTGGCCTTGTAGTCGGTCGTGGCGCGCTCGGGCACCTCCTCGACCAGCTCGCGGGCGTCCAGCTCCCACTTCTTGCGGCCGCCGTCGAGGAGCTTGACGTTCTCGTGGCCGTAGAGCTTGAAGTACCAGTAGGCGTAGGACGCGAACCAGTTGTTGTTGCCGCCGTAGAGGACCACCAGCGTGTCGTTGGCGATGCCCTTCGCCGACAGGAGCTTCTCGAAGCCCTCCTGGTCGATGAAGTCGCGGCGGACCGGGTCCTGGAGGTCCTTGGTCCAGTCGATGCGGATCGCGTTGCGGATGTGGTTCTTCTCGTAGGCGGACGTGTCTTCGTCCACCTCGACGATGGCGATGTCGGCGTTGTCGAGGTTGGCCTCGACCCAGTCGGCGTCTACGAGGACGTCGCTGCGGCTCATGCTGTTTCTCCTCCGGGGCAGTACGGGGCAGTTCGGGGCGCACGGGTGCCCATGGCAGGGCAGCTGGGAATGCGGAGGTCGGTGCCGTCCGCGTCAGAAGGGGCGACAGAGCATGGCGGCGACGCGGCACAGGTCTACTGCCCGCCGCTTCGTGAGATCCGCCTGTCGCTTCATAGTTGTCGATCGTAGGGACGGACAGGCGGGCGTGTCACCGGTGTGTCGTATTTTGAGATGCGATCGTCCGGGATGTGGGATCACCGCGGGGGATGCGCTTCGTTTCCCGGGGTTCCGGGCACCTGTGGCCGTGGTCACGGCCGGGGTGCGGACTGGGCGTCTCGCCCTTCGGACGGTCTACGTCCGCTGCCGAGCCGGTCCTACCCCGCGAGCTTGACGTTCGAACCCTTCACCGTGATCTCCACACCGTTCGTCCCGCCCTGGACCGTGTTCAGCTTGATGCCGCCGGGCAGGCCCTCGATCTTCTGCTGGAAGTCGGTGACCGAGCGCAGGACGCTGTCCGCGAGCGAGATGCCGAGGCTGGGCAGGGAGTCGGCCTTGACGACCACCGTGTCGCCGTCGACGACGGTCACCGAGGCGAGCACCGGGTACGTCTGTGATGCGCCGCCGACCGAGATCTTGATGCTGACCTTGATCTTGCCGCCACCGCCCGCGCTGATGCCGGTCACCTGCGCGGTGATGCCGGGAGCGAGCGTGACCGGCTGGGACTTGGCCGCCTTGAGCAGCTCGCCGTAGGGGATGACCGCCCCGCCGGTCGCCGTCGCCGCGGTCGCCGAGCTGTAGTCGCCGGAGAAGGAGACGTCCTTCATGGTCGCCTCCAGGTCCTCGATGCGGACCGTGCCGCCGACGGTGGTGTCCGCCTCGTAGCCGTCCATGCCGACCTGCACGTCGTTCAGCTTGCCGCCGGCGACCTGGGTGAGGAAGGGGAAGCCCTTGATGTCCACGCTCGGGGTCTCGGCCAGCCCCTCCTGCGTCTTGAGCCGGTCGGCGACCTCGCCCTCGGCGAAGTGCACGGCGAGCCGGTCGGCGGCGACGAACAGCCCGCCGAGGATCACGACGATGATGAGAAATATGCGCAGGGCTCGCATGCGGTGGTTCCCCCAGAGCGGCTTCGTGTCGGCGTAGGACGGGTGGCCGTCGAGCGCGAGACTAACCGCGCAGGGTGAGGGGACCGTGAGATTGTCGAGCAGCTGTGACAAGAGGAGCGGTCAGTAGACGAGCGCCTGCGTCCCGTCCGCCAGCGCCTCCTGGACGAACACCTGGGCCCCCGCGATCCGTACGCCCTCGATGACGTCCTTCTCCGTGATGTCCCGGCGGGCCGCGCACTGGGTGCAGAGGGTCAGGCGGCCGCCCGCGAGGATCGAGGCCAGCAGGTCGGGAAGTGGGGCGGCGTGCGGGAGTTCGAACTCGGCGGCGCGGCCCGGCAGCGCGAACCATGCCGACTCCCCGGTCAGCCACAGCGAGACCTCGACCCCGCTGGCCACGGCCACGGCCGCCACCGTGAACGCCTGCGAACACCGCTCGGGCGCATCCGCCCCGGCCGTCACCTTGATCACGAGCTTCTTCGCCATGCGGGCAGCGTAGCCTCGCGACGGCACCGGCGCGGTGTCGCCGGATCGTGATCCCACCGCGTACAACTCTGTCCGGCGTTCATGAGTCTTCCGTGAGCGCGCATACGGAATGCGCGCTTCACGTTTTGTGGGGGACGTAGTGGAAGTGCCCGAAGTGCCCGAAGACAGACCCGGTGGGCGCCGCCGGGGCCGTACGACACTGTTGATCGCCGTCGCGGCCGTACTCGGTATGGTCGCCGGGACGTGCACCGGATATCTGATCCAGGCCGACCGGGAGCCGACGGCACTGCCCTCGCTCTCGCAGCCGACGCTCGTCCAGGCCAAGGGGCCCGCGCCCGAGCCGTTGTCCGCTGCCGAGGACCGGCGGGTCAAGATGGACGGCGACCTGCGCAAGCTGCTGCTGAAGAAGCCGGCCGGGGCGAAGGCCGCCGACTGGCTGGGCGACGACGACGGCTGGATGGACCTGGCCGCGTACGCCGAGCTCTACGAGGATCCCGCCGCGGCCTTCAAGGACCAGGTGGGCGACGAGTTCCGCCGTGCGGCCGTCGTGGGCTGGGTGAGCGGGGACCGGCAGGTGACGGTCCGGCTGGTCCAGTACCGGCAGGTGGAGGACGTCGTGGCCGGGGACGGGGCGTACAACGGCAAGTACTGGGCGGACAAGGAGAGTTCGACCCGCAGCTGGGCCATACCCGGTACCGGGGAGGGCATGGCGTACGTGCACGACAAGCCCGACACCGAGCCCGGGTACGTGCCTGTCTACGGGGCGGAGGCGTATGCCTGGCGCGGTGACGTCGTGATGGAGATCCGGGTCTACGACAGCAAGCGGATCCCCAAGAAGACGATCATGGACCTCGCCGAGCGTCAGATGGAGCGGCTGTGAGCGAGAACGAGAGCGGTCCGGAGCCGACTGACCTGACGAAGCCGGAACCGGGGCCCGAGCCGGTTGCCGAGGCCGTCGCAGCCGACGTGCCCGCCGAGTCTGTCGAACCGGCGGAGCCCGTCGCGGCCGCTGAGGCGCCCGCCCGGCGTCGGCGCGCCGCCACCCTCGTGGGGGCGCTGCTGCTGGTCGGCGGTGTCGTCGGCGGGGTCGGGTACACCGTGGTCACCGTCGACGGGGCCGACCGTGACGCGGGGGCGCCGGTGTGGACGTTCCCGAAGGCCGCCGCCGAGACGGCGAAGCCCGCCGCCGCGAAGGGGCTCTCCGGGATGCTCCTGCCGTACGGCGGCGACAGCGCGTGGCGGAAAGGGCCCGACATCGGGGAGTACGGCAACGACGCCGTGCTGAGCGGGGCGCACGCGACGGCCCTGCGCAAGGAGTCGCTGAGCGGGCTGCCGCGCACCCAGCGCAAGGCGTTGGAGCGGCAGATCGACAAGCAGCGCCTCAAGGGCATCGCGATGCGCAGCTACCTCAGCTCCCCCTACGACCAGCAGTCCGCCACGGTGACCGTCGAGCTGTCCCAGATGGAGAACGCGTCGGCCGTGCGCGAGATCGCCAGGTACCAGGAGAAGTTCGTCGACGTGCTGGACGACGTCCTGCGCCCGGGTCCGAAGATCGTGGACCACAAGGACGCCCGCTGCTTCCTGGCGCCCGCGGACGAGGACGAGAAGCTCGACACGATGTTCTGCTTCGCGCATCAGGGCAACGTGCTGGTCAGCCTCACCGCGGAGAGCGCGAAGCCGATGGTGCAGGAGGGCGTTGCGAAGCTGCTGCGCGAGCAGCTCGACCGCATCGCGGAACCGGGGGAGTCGGTATGACCGAGCAGGCACAAGAGGCAGAGCAGGCAGAGCAGGCAGAGCAGACGGAGCAGGCCGAGCCGTCGGAGCCGAGCGAGCCGACGGGACAGGTCGAGGAGGCCGCGGTGGAGCCCGGTGCGGAAGCGCCGCAGGCACCCGCTCCGAAGGACCGCCGGGTCCTGCGTGCCGTCCTGCGCTGGACCGCGGCCGTCGTGGTCTTCGCGGCGGTCGGCGCCGGGACGGCGTACGGGATCGCGGGGATGGAGCGGACGGACGTACCGGGACTGGAGACCGCGACGGACGGCCGTTGGGACTACCCCACGCTCACCAGGCCGCCGTTGCCCTCCGGCCGCCCCGGCCCCTTCGCCGACACGAACGAGACCGACTCCCACTACGCCGACCTGCGACGGCTCGTGCTGCCCGCACCCCACGGCGCGACCGTCGACAAGAAGCTGGCCGGCACGGACGGCTGGCTGCCGACGAAGGACTTCCTCGCCCAGTACGCGGAGAAGGAGGACCGCGCCGAACTCGGGCAGACGTTCACCGACTACGGCCTCCGGCACATCGCGGCCCGCGGCTGGAGCACCCCCGACGGCACGCACACCGCCGTCTATCTGCTCCAGTTCGACAGCGCCACGGTCCTCGACGAGCTCACCGGCGGTATCGCCCCGTACGGCGCCCCCGGCTACGAGCTGCGCGGCGCCGCCGACTCCGTCGCCGACGAGGACTTCCCCGACGCCTCGCTGGTCACGAACGTCACGCGCGTCGCGTACGCCGAGAGCAAGCCGTACGGTGCCGAACAGACCCGGCAGGCCTACCTGACCGCGGGGGACGTTCTCGCCCTGGTCGTCCAGTCCCGTCGCGGCAGCGCCCTGACCGTCCCCTTCCGGCAGACCGTCACCCTCCAGGCGCAGCTCCTGGGGTGAACGGACCTCGCACGACCCCCCGGGCCCCGGCCGCGTAAGCTGGGGCCCGGCCCTGTGCACACGTACCGAACCACGCTCATCCGAGGAGCACCCCGTGGAGATCTTCTTCGAAGCCCTGCTGGTCCTGGTCTGCGTCGGCGTCCTCGCCTTCGCCGGACTGACCGTGAAGAAGTTGTACCAGGGCCAGCGCTGACCCACGTCTAGGAACCGCCACTCATGATCGAGATCCCGTCCGACCTCCACAAGGACCTCGTCCCGCTCGCCTTCCTGCTCGGCAACTGGGCCGGCGCGGGCGTGCACGACTTCCCCGGCTCCGAGAAATGCAACTTCGGGCAGGAGGTCGTCTTCACCCACGACGGCCGGGACTTCCTGGAGTACGCCTCGCACACCTGGGTGCTGGACGGCGAGGGCAACAAGGTCCGTCCGCTGGAGAGCGAGCACGGCTTCTGGCGCATCGACGCCGACCGCAAGGTCGAGGTGACGATGGTCCGCGACGACGGTGTCGTCGAGATCTGGTACGGCGAGATGGCCGACAAGAAGCCGCAGATCGACCTGGTGACCGACGCGGTGGCCCGTACGGCCGCCTCCGGCCCCTACTCCGGCGGCAAGCGCCTGTACGGCTACGTCAAGAGCGACCTCATGTGGGTCGGCGAGAAGCAGACCCCCGAGGTCGAGCTGCGCCCCTACATGTCGGCCCACCTGAAGAAGGTCGTCACCCCGGAAGAGGTCGAACGCTGGGCCAAGGCCCTCCCCGACGACATGCCGGACGACGGCATCGCCTTCTTCAAGTAGGCGGCTTCTCAAGCGGGCCGACGGTCACCCGGTGGTCCGCAAGGTCAGTAGACGGCGATCTGCTCGATCTTGTGGACCTCGCCGCTCGACGAACCGGACGCGAGCCCCAGGTCGAACGCCGTCCACTTCGCGAGCCGCCCCGAGTCCCACAGCGGCCCGCCCAGGACCGTACGGAACTTGAAGCTCACCTCGTTGTTGCCGGTGCTCGTCCAGCCCACGCCGTAGATGGCGACGTCGACGGTGCCGGCGTTGGCGAAGCAGGGGTTGACGCCGTCGACCTCGAAGTACAGGAAGTCGTTGCGGCCCGCGCAGTCCACCCGGTTGATGGCGTGGGCGGGGAGGGCGGTCGTGACGGTCGCCAGCAGCGCGGCACCGGTGACACCGGCTAAGCGCAGGGCCCGGCGGACGATCGTTCGGTTTACCGAGGACCTCTGGTTCTCTCGGGGATCTTCCGGCGAGTGAGACAGGTCATGAACCGGACGGGTTGCCAAGTGAAGGCAAAATCCGTCGGTGGACGTCCTTCGTGGCAACGGTCCTAGACTTGACCCCGTGGTGAGCACCGACTGGAAGAGCGACCTCAGGCAGCGTGGCTATCGACTCACGCCGCAGCGTCAGCTTGTCCTCGAAGCCGTGGACACCCTGGAGCACGCGACCCCCGACGACATCCTCACGGAAGTGAAGAAGACGGCGTCGGGTGTCAACATCTCGACGGTCTACCGGACCCTGGAGCTCCTGGAGGAGCTCGGGCTGGTCAGCCACGCCCATCTGGGGCACGGCGCGCCGACGTACCACCTCGCCGACCGCCACCACCACATCCACCTCGTCTGCCGCGACTGCCAGAACGTCATCGAGGCCGACATCAAGGTGGCCGCCGAGTTCACGGCCAAGCTGCGCGACACCTTCGGCTTCGAGACCGACATGAAGCACTTCGCGATCTTCGGCCGCTGCAAGGATTGTTCCCTCAAGGCTTCAACTACCGAGTCGTAGGCTTGTGCATATGAAGAGCCCTCTGCTGTCCCTGCCCGGCGCCGTCCCCGGCGAAGGCGTGGACGAAGGCGTCGCCGCCCACTACGGCGACCTGTTCCGCGAACAGCGCGCCCTCGCCGACGGCACCGGATTCGTCGACCTCTCCCACCGCGGTGTCGTCACCGTCACCGGTGAGGACCGGCTCAGCTGGCTGCACCTCCTGCTCACCCAGCACGTCAGCGACCTCCCCACCGGCCGCGCCACCGAGGCACTGATCCTCTCGGCGCACGGCCACATCGAGCACGCGCTCTACCTCGTCGACGACGGCACCACCGTCTGGGCCCATGTCGAACCCGGCACCCAGGAGGCGCTCATCGCCTACCTGGAGTCGATGAAGTTCTTCTACCGGGTCGAAGTCGCCGACCGCACGGAGGACTTCGCGGTCGTGTATGTGCCGGCCGGCTCCATCGCCGACGTGCCGGACGGGATCGCCGTACGCGAGACGGCGTACGGCCGTGATCTGTTCCTCCCGCGTACGGACCTGGAGTCGTACGCCGGGAAGTCCGGACCCGCGGCCGGGCTGCTCGCCTACGAGGCCCTGCGGGTCGAACAGCACCGGCCCCGGCTCGGCTTCGAGACCGACCACCGCACCATCCCGCACGAACTGGGCTGGATCGGTACGGCCGTTCACCTCCAGAAGGGCTGCTACCGCGGCCAGGAGACCGTCGCCCGGGTGCAGAACCTCGGCAAGCCCCCGCGCCGGCTGGTCTTCCTCCACCTCGACGGCAGCGACGTCCATCTCCCGCCCGCGGGCACGGAGTTGCGGGTCGCGGACGAGGGTCCCGACGGCCGCAAGATCGGCTTCGTGACGACGTCCGTACGGCATCACGAACTCGGTCCGGTCGCGTTGGCGCTGGTCAAGCGGAACGTCCCGGTGGACGCGCGGCTGCTGGCCGGGGAGACGGCGGCGGCGCAGGAGACGGTGGTCGAGCCGTAGCACCCCCCGGCCTGGTAGGGGATTGGTGCGTGACCGTGATCCGCAGCAGCTCCTCGCCGTACCCCAGCCGCACCCTCGCCCCCGAACCGCCCCCGTGCCTGGTCACGTTGGTGAGGGCCTCCT
>NZ_JBEYVC010000085.1:0-42424 GCF_040643855.1 Streptomyces sp. NPDC047072
CATAGCTCTTCCTCCGCAGGCTTCGCGAGCGGCAGCCGGAGCCGGACCTCGTCGGGCGCGCTCGTGGTGGACACGGTGCCTCTCATGTCTCAGATCCCGCGACGCGGACCGGGCGGCAGCGCCGCCGGGACGTGGTGCATCCCGGTGTGCTGCTGCCCGATGTGGCCCACCCGCTGCCACTGCGACTGCTGGCGGCCGCTGAACGCCCCCGCGCTGTAGGCGCTGTACGAGCTGCTGAACGAGCCCGAGCCGTGCGGAATGTTCCCGAAGGCGGTGAAGCCCAGCTCCTCCTCGCCGCTGCGGTCACCCGGCAGCGACCGGAAGGTCTTGACGTACTCGGAGTAGAGCGCGTCGTAGATCGGCGTGGCCGATGGTCCGCCGGGGAACCGGCGCGGAGCGTCGTATGTGTGCACGTCTGTCCAAACGACACCGGGACTTCAGGGATGCGGGTGCGCCCTCACGTCCCCGCGAGGGGCATCGCGGCCGCGACCAGCTTGCCATTGGCCGCCGCCTTGTCCAGCGCGTCCCGCAGCAGGTCCTCGCGGGGCTGGCGGCCGATCGAGCCCACCGGCGCGGCGAACATCAGCACCTGCTGGTGCTTGTTCGCGGCCGCCCGCCAGCTCTCCGTGACCTGGAGCGGCTGGTGCGCCTGCCACCAGGCCACCGGCTGCCCGCCGTTCGCCGAGGGCTGGAGCACGGCGTGCAGCTGGCCGACCGCGAGCAGCACCGACCAGCCGTGCAGCACCGACGGCACCTCGGTCAGCTCGGTGACCGGCATGAAGCCCTGCTCGATCAGCAGCGGCAAGAAGTCGTCGCCGGCTCCCGTCGCCCCGGGGCGCGCGATCGGCCCGGTCGGCTCGACGACCAACGCCGGGTGCAACTCCCCGGCGATCAGCACGAGTCCGCTGGTCACACCGAGCACCGCCTGCTCGGGTACGGACTTCTCCGACTCCAGATCGGCGGAGTCGCCGGTGATGGACTTGACCGCGCCCTGGAGCTGCTCCTCGGTGACCTGGACGACCTGCGAGGGCAGACAGGTGGCGTGGGCGAAGGCCAGCACGGCCGTCTCGTCGCCGATGAACAGGACGGTGCTGGTGCGCTCCTGCCCGGAGTCGCCCGGCGTGCGGCAGGACGTGCAGTCGTAACTGCCGGGGGCGTTGTCTCCGGCGAGCAGCCGGTCGGCTTCTTCGTCGCCGATCTCGGCGCGTACGTCGTCGCTGACGTCGAGCATGCGCGGCACGGGTGGCTCCCTCGGGATGTGGCGCCCGGGTGGGTCCCGGGCTCATGAAGGACTCAACGGCCGATCTGTGGCGGGAGTCACGCCCGACGGCGAACGGAATCGAACCATCCACAGCGCAGGGTCACAGGTGGTGCGGAATCGGGCACTCACCGTCAATTACTGGGAAATCCAAGGAAGTTGGTTGCGTGAAGTGAGTCACAGGCCGAGCCGGGCCGAGGTCGACAAATCAGGAAATCAGCGAATGAAGTGGGTGGCCGGATTTCGCCGCTACCTGCGGTAATGGCGAACTGGCCTGGAATGACAAGGAGTTGGTTGATGACGACCGGACGCCCTCTCTAGATTCCTCCGCCGTGTGCAACGAGCACCGCTCGGGTACGTCCGCCGGCCGCACCAGCCAGCAGCACCGCACCACTGCGGCGGACGGGGCGGAGCGCGACGACCCTGCCCCTGTGCGGGGAGCGCGCCCCGCCTTGGGGGACCCCGGGTGTTCCGAGAGGGAATCACATGTCCGAATGTGCCGATACCACGCGCGACACCGCTCGTAAGACCCGTACCACCGCGGCCCTCGCCGGGGCCGCCCTGCTCGCTCCGCTCGGACTGCTGGCCGCGGCCGGCAACGCGGCGGCCGCGGACAGCGGAGTGTGGGACCGCATCGCCCAGTGCGAGAGCGGCGGGAACTGGCACATCAACACCGGCAACGGCTACTACGGCGGACTGCAGTTCTCCGCCGGCACCTGGCGCGCCTACGGCGGCGGGGCCTACGCGGCCACCGCGGACCAGGCGTCCAAGTCCCAGCAGATCGCCGTCGCGGCGAAGGTCCAGCGCGCCCAGGGGTGGGGTGCGTGGCCGACCTGCTCGGCGCGGGCCGGGGCCTACGGGAGCGCTCCCGGCGCGTCGTCCGGCGCCGCCGCCTCCTCCGGCTCGGCCACCACCAAGTCCTCAAAGGCGCCGGTTCGTTCACCGGAGCGCACGGACCGCAGCGCGTCCCGTGGCGACTACACCGTCCGCACGGGCGACACGCTGGGCGAGATCGCCGCCCGGAACGGGACCACCTGGCAGAAGCTCTACGCCGCCAACAAGGCCGTCATCGGCGGCGATCCCGACCTGATCGTGCCCGGACAGCGCCTCGAGATCTGAGAGCTCCCCCGGTTCCGGGCACCGGGCCCCGCCTGCTTCGGCTCACCTTCGCCGAACGGGCGGGGCCCCGCCGCGTCAAGGGCTTCTCCTACGGCGGTCCCGGGCCGTTTCCGCGCGGAGTTCGGTCGCCTCGCCGCTGAACACGACCTCGCCGCGGCGCAGTTCGTACACCAGGGTGCGGCGGTCGGGGAGCGCGGGCGGCAGGCGTTGCTCGGCCACGATCACGCAGGCGTCGAGGGCGCCGAGGAGTCCGTACGTGCGGGTCGCGACCGGCGGTGACATGCCCTGCGTGGGCTCGTCGACGAGGACCACGCGCGCGCGTGCCAGCAGGGCGCGGGAGAGGGCGAGCATGCGCTGCTCGCCGCCGGAGAGGGTGCCGGCGCGGCGTTCCAGGAGGCGCTTCAGCTCGGGATAGGCGTCCAGGGCGGGATCGGGGCTCCCGGCTGTGAGTTCGAGGTTCTCGCGGACGGTGAGGGAGCCGAAGACCGCCTGGCGTTCGGGGACCAGGCACAGGCCCCTGCGGGCGCGTTCGTGGGCGGGCACGCGGGTCACGTCCTCGCCGTCCCACACGACCGTGCCCGCGGACAGGTTCGCCGTTCCGGCGAGGGCGCGCAGTGTCGTCGTACGGCCTGATCCGTTGCGGCCCAGCAGGACGGTCAGGCCGGGGGACGGGGCGGCGAGGGTGATGCCGTGCAGGGCCTCCAACGGGCCGTGGCGCACGCGCGCGTTGCGCAGGGCGATGACGGGGGTCATACGGCGGGTTCCCGGGCGGCGAGTGTGTCCAGTACGTGGTCCGGTGGGCCGGAGGCGATGATCCGGCCGGCGGACATGACGTGCACGACGTCGGCGAGGTCGGCGACCAGGTCCAGGTCGTGCTCCACGACGAGCAGTGCGGTGCCGGTCTCTGCGAGGGCCTTGAGGACGTGGGTCAGGGTCTCGATTTCCTTGGTGTCCAGGCCTGCCGCGGGTTCGTCCAGGAGGAGGACGTGGGGGGATCCGGCGACTGCTCTTGCGAGTTCGACGCGTCTGAGGGTGCCGGTGGGGAGGTCTGCGGCGGGGAGGTCTTGTTGCGCGTCGTCCAGGGCTAGGAGTTTCAGGGCTCGGGCTGTGGCTGTGGGGTCTTTGAGTCTGCCCTGTTCTGCGCCGAGTTGGACGTTCTCCTTGATGGTCAGGGTGGGGAAGACGGCGAGTTGCTGGAAGGTGCGGGTCAGGCCGAGGCGGGTTCTTGTGTGGGTGGGGAGGTGGGTGATGTCTCTGGTGCCCAGGCGGACTTGGCCGGTTGTGGGGCGGTGGGTGCCGGCGAGGCAGTGGAACAGAGTGGTCTTGCCTGCGCCGTTGGGGCCGATGATCGCTGTGATGCGGCCGGGGGTGAGGGTGAGGTCGATGCCGTCGAGGACGGTGAAGGTCTCGTAGCGGGCTGTCAGGTTGTGGGTGGTGAGACCGACCCGGCCTCCGGCCGGGTCGTTGTTCCCACCCGGACCGCCCGTGCTGCTTTCGTGGTCGGGTGCGGGTGGCCCCTGTGGGGCGTATTCGCCATCGGCGGCCGCGGGGTTGTGGGGGTGCGGCGGGGGTGTGCGGGGTTCCGTGGCGAGTGCGGGTGGCCCTGGTGGGGGTTCGGCGCCGTCGGCGGCCGCAGGGGCAACGCCGTGGGCGCGCCGGGTGTTCGGTGCGGGTTTCAGCGGGGGTGCTTGGGGTGGTTTCCGCTTCTGGGCTGTCTGGTCGGCCAGTTGACGCAGGCGCCTTCGTGCACTCTTCCCCCTCTCCGTCAGCGTCGGCCTTCGGCGCATGCTCCCCGTCGCCCTGCGCAGCGCCTCGTAAGGGCCCCCGGGGAACCGGCCCACCAGCACCGCCAGTACGCCGATCAGGGCCGCCGCCACACCGCCCCGGGCTCCCGCGTCCAGGCCCACCAGGAGGGCCGCCGCGGTCAGGGCGCCCAGGGTGCTGTCGGCGCCCAGGACGACCGCCGCGGCGAACCAGAGGAGGCTGCGGACGGGGTCGTAGGACGTGGGGTCGAAGGCGCGCAGGCCCATCGTCAGCATGCCGCCGCCGAGGGCGGCGAGGGCCGCTCCCGTCACGAAGGCCAGGAGTTTGAGGGACGGGACACGGACGCCGGAGGCCGCCGCTCCCTGTTCGTGGTCGCGCATGGCCGCCAGGGCGCGGCCGAGGCGGCCGGTGCGCAGGCCGTGGGTGAGGAGGAGCGCCGCTGTCAGGAGGGCCAGTTCCAGGACGTAGTACGCGCGGTCGCCGTCGAAGCCCGCCGGGCGCGTCACGGTCAGGCCCGATGTCGCGTACGGCTGGGCGAAGACGAAGCGGCTCACGCCGACGCCCACCGCGAAGGTCGCGAGGGCGAGGGCCAGGCCCCGGCGGGTGATCGCGGGCCAGCCGGTCAGCAGGCCCAGGGGCGCCACCAGCAGCACCGCCACCGCGAGGGCCGCCAGTTCCGGCAGGCGCGGGACGCCCGGGAAGCGGCCTGCCGACAGCAGCGCCGTGAACAGGGCGCCCAGGCCCGCGTACGCCGCCTGCCCGAGCGAGATCTGGCCACCCCGGCCGGTCACGACGACCAGGGAGAGGAGGACGACCCCCAGCGCGGGCACCTGCACGGAGGTGTGCAGGTCCGAGCCCGCGAAGCCGAGCGGCAGCAGGAACAGCACTCCCGCCACGATCCAGGCGCCCGGAGGCGTCGGCACGCGCGCGGTGGCCGTGCGCGGCAGCGCGTCCCGGGCGCCGACGCGGGGCAGGGCGAGGGCCGCGACCAGCAGCGCCACGACGAACAGGTTCGCGCCGACCGCCTGGAGCAGCGGTTCCGCCCAGCCGGACGGGTGCAGCCGGGTCAGCTGGCTCTGGGCGACCCCGATCGCCAGCGCGGTCACCACGGCCACCGGCAGGCTCCGCATCCGCGCGGCCACCGCCACCGCGACCACCTCCATGACGAGCAGCGGGAGGCCGTACGGGTCGAGGCGGACGTAAGGGGCCAGCAGGACGCCCGTCAGGCCCGCCGTGAACGAGCCGAACGCCCAGCCGGCCGCCGCCACCCGGTCCGCGTCGATCCCGCCCAGCACGGCCAGCCCGCGGTCGTCCACGACCGCCCGCAGCTCCCGGCCGAAGCGCGTCCAGCGGGTCACCGCGCCCACGCAGAGGGCCAGGAGAAGCACCACGGCCAGCTGTCCCCACGGATCCGCCGACAGCAGTTCGGGTACGTCGTCCCGCGCGCCCTGCCCCCACAGCAGCGCCGCCCCGCCCACCAGCAGCACGAACACCCCGATGGAGGCCACCAGGGTCTGCGCCGGATCGCCGCCGAGGACGGACAGCGGACGGAAGACGAAACGCTCCAGCACCACGCCCAGCGCCGGTGCCAGGACCAGCAGGGTCGCCGCCGCCCCGGCCCACAGCGGCCAGCCCCACTCGACCACGCACTGCCGCAGCACGTACGCGCACACCATCGCGACCGCGCCGTGCGCGAAGTTGAGGACCCCGGTCGCGCGGTACGTCACGATCAGGCCGATTCCGGTGAGCGCGGCGGCGCTGCCGACCGACAGCCCCGCGAGGGTGAGGTCCCAGGTCAGCGAGGACATCAGTCGGTTTCCTCGACGGGGTCGCAGATCGGGCAGGGACCCAGGTCGCCGCCGGTCAGCAGCTTGGTGTCCACCGGCACCGCCTCCACCTTCCCGGCGACCAGCGGGCAGTCCGCCCGGTGCCAGAGCGTGCCGCCCGGCACCATCAGCAGGTCCCCGCTGACCGCGAACGGGATGGTGGGGGCGGGCTGCGACTCCTCCGCGTCGGCGGGCTCGGCGGCGACCAGCAGGCCGTACAGCTCCTCCACGCGCGCGGCCGCGAGCGCGCTGCGGCCGTGGGTGAGCAGGATCGTCCCGGCCACGATCAGCGCGGCCCCGGGCACCGTGCAGGAGGCCAGGTAGGGCAGCTGGCGCTCGGCCCAGCGCTCACCGGAGACGCCGTACCAGCCCAGGACGCACAGGACCGCGCCGGCGGCCAGCGCGGCCCACCCGGCCCAGACGACGGGGTGCACGGTCCGAGGTGTCCGCATTTATGGCTCCCCATGTCGCGTGCCTGTGCATGTCAGCCAATCGCTTGCACTATGCCTTCTTGAAGCTGACCCTGAAAGCACCGGGCACCCGTGGCCCGGACCGACACCCGGTGGTGAGCCAGATGGTTCTCGGGAGCGACCGCACGTGGGGGAACGGCAGCCGGGGGCTGGTGGCGGCGGCGGTGTTCGTCCTCGCCTCGGCACTCACGGCATGCAGCGACGACAGCGGCGGCGGCAGCGACAGCCCGCCTCCCACACCCTCGGTGGAACAGCCCTCCACTCAAGCGCCCTCCAGCCCCGCGGCGAGCGGACCGGCCGACGAGGCGGCCGCCAGGAAGCAGATCGAGCAGAACTGGGAGAAGTTCTTCGACCCGAAGGTCCCCGCCAAGCAGAAGCAGGCCGTCCTGGAGGACGGTGACGCGATGGGACCGGTGCTCCAGGCCTTCAGCGGCGACCAGCGCGGCGGACAGGTCAAGGCGGAGGTCACCAAGGTGGAGTTCACCAAGCCGAAGGCGGCGACCGTGACGTACACCCTGCTGCTGAACGGCGCCACCGCCCTGCCGGACGCCAAGGGCACCGCGGTCGACGAGGGCGGCACCTGGAAGGTGTCCGTCACCACGCTGTGCGCGCTGGTCCAGCTGAGCGGCAATGCCACGGCCTCGGCGCTGCCGGGCTGCTGAGGCCGCCGCCGCGGTCCTGCTGCTCGCGGCGGTCACGGCGTGCGGCAGCCGGCTGCCGGAGAGCGACTTCGAGCACCGGGAGCGGACCACCGCCCCCGCGAGGGACGGCACCCCGATCCGGGTCGGCATCGTCACCAGCGCCACCAGCCCGGTCGGCGGCGACGCCTTCACCGGCCCCCGCGACGGCGCAAAGGCCTTCTTCGACCGGCTCAACGCGCGCGGGGGCATCGACGGACGCCGTATCGAGGTGCGGGAGTGCGACGACGGCGGCAGCGGTGTCGGCAACAACACCTGTGTGCATCAACTGATCGACGAGGACGAGGTGGTCGCCCTGGTCGCGACCACCTCCCTCGACTACGCGGGCGCCTCCCGGGTCTCCCACGCGCGCGTGCCCGACATCGGCGGCCAGCCCATCGGCGCCGCATACGATACCTGGCCGCACCTGTACGGCGTCTACGGCAGCCTCGCGCCCCGCGACGGCACCACCGGCTGGGACGGGCGGCAGATCGGCGGCACCGAGGTCTACCGGTACTTCAAGCGCGAGCAGGGGGCCCGTACGGCCGCCGTCGTGTCGTACAACCAGGCCGCGTCCGCCGCCTACGGGCGGCTCGTCGAGCGGGGTCTGAAGGCCGAGGGGTACCGGGTGGTCACCGAGCAGGTCGACTTCGCGCTGCCCAACTTCCGTGCGGTGGCGGCCGATCTGAAGCAACAGGGCGTCGACCTGGTCTTCGACGCCATCGACAGCCATGGCAACGCCCAGCTGTGCGAGGCGATGGACCGGGCGGGCGTCCGGGTGACCGCCAAGGTCACCAACGTGCAGAACTGGACGTCCGCCGTCCCGGACGACTACAAGGACGCCCCGCGCTGCCGCAACGCCCTGTGGGCGACCGGATCCAGCCGGAACTACGAGGACACGGACCACAAGGCCGTACGGGAGTTCCGGGACGCCACCAAGGGCCTCAAGACGCACTCCCAGTGGCAGCTGGAGGGCTGGGCGGCCGCCATGTGGTTCACGGACGCGGCGCAGTCGTGCACGAAAGCGGCGGAGGGCATCACGCGCGCGTGCGTCGACGCCTACATGAACCGCAGCGAGGGGTTCACCGCGGACGGTCTACTGGTCCCGGTCCGGTTCGAACGGCTGGCCGAGCCGCCCGCCTCCCGCCGGACCTGTCTGTCCGTGGCCCGCTGGGAGGACGGCCGGGGCTGGGTGACCCAGGGGGACATGGACGGCACCTGTTTCGACGTGCCGCAGCTGCCGTATCAGCAATGACATCCGGGAGAGAGGCAACCAAAAGACTCTTACCGTGGTCTAACCGGACACCAGGAACCACGGGAGGACCATGCCCGCCGTGCGCGACGTACCGCTGCGCGCCGACTGCGTCGCCGACTCCGCGGGCGGACTGACCTTCGACGTCACCGCCGGAGGGGCGAGCAGCACGGCCCACCTGGTGCTGCGCCGGCGCGAGGGGCACGAGGAGGTCGGCCTGCCGCTGGCCCCCGTCGCCGACGGACGCCTGCGGGCCGCCCTGCCGAGCACCGTCGCCCTCCCGGAGGGCCGCTGGGACGCGTACGCGCGCGTGACCGACGACGAACCGCTGCGCCTCGCACCCGGCACCACCGACCTGCGCGCGCTCACCGCCCGCACCCCGAGCGGCTCCCTGGGCCATGTCGCCGTCCGCATTCCCTACGCGACCCGCAAGGGCGCCCTCGCCGTCCGCAGCTGGCTGCGCGCCCCGCACGCCGAGGCGGGCGAGCTGTGCGTCGAGGACGCCGGACTGACCGTCCGGGGGCGGCTGTACGGCACCTGCTTCGCGCCGGACGCCTGCGCCGAGGTGCGCTCCCGGCACTCCCCGGGCCCCGCCCGCCGTACCGCGGTCGCCGTCGACCAGGCGGAGTTCGGCTTCTCGGTGGCGTACGCGCACCTCGGACCCGGTGTCTGGGACCTGTGGCTCAGGCCGCACGGCGAGAGCGGGCCGCGCGTGCGGATCGCGCGGCTGCTCGACGACGTGGCCGACAAGAACCCGGTGTTCACCTACCCACGCGCGCGCGTGGAGACGGCGTACGGCCCGGTGGAGGCCGGGCCGTACTACACGCGGGACAACGACCTGTCGGTGGCCGTCACCGCGACGGGCTGAAGAACTCCCGTACGTCGGCGGCGAGCAGCTCGGGGACCTCCAGGGCCGCGAAGTGGCCGCCGCGGTCGAACTCCGTCCAGCGCGCGATGGTGTTGGCCCGCTCGGCCCAGCGCCGGATCGCCACGTCCTCGCCGAAGTTGGCCACCGCGGTCGGCACCCCGGAGCTCGCCGTCGGGAACCAGTCCGGGACATGGCTGTTCTCGTAGTACATCCGGGCCGCGGAACCTGCCGTGCCGGTCAGCCAGTACAGCATCACGTTGGTGAGCAGGGTGTCCCGGTCGACCGCGTCCTCCGGCAGCGCGGCCGAGGAGTGCGTCCACGCCTGGAACTTCTCCATGATCCAGGCGAGTTGACCGACGGGGGAGTCGGTGAGGCCGTAGGAGAGGGTCTGCGGGCGGGTCGACTGGAGGAGGTTGTAGCCGAAGCCGTCCGTGGTGAACTCGGCGATGTCCGCGAGGCTCCGCAGCTCGCGCTCGTCGAGTCCCTCCCGCTCCTCCTCGGAGACCGGGCCCAGCGGGATGAAGCCGACCGACGCGGCGTTCACATGGACACCGACGACGGCCTCGGGGGCGATCCGGGCCAGCGCGGGGGAGATCAGCGCGCCGAGGTCGCCGCCCTGGGCGCCGTAGCGCTCGTAGCCGAGCCTGCGCATCAGCTCCGCCCACGCGCGGGCGACCCGGTTGACGTTCCAGCCCTTGTCGCGGGTGGGGCCGGAGAAGCCGAAGCCGGGGATCGACGGGATCACCAGGTGGAAGTCCCTGAGCAGGTCGATCACACCGAGGAACTCCACGACCGAGCCCGGCCAGCCGTGGGTGAGGATCAGCGGCAGGGCGTCCGGGCGGTCGGAGCGGAGGTGCAGGAAGTGCACCCGGGCGCCGTCGATCTTGGTGACGTACTGCGGGAGTTCGTTGAGGGCGGCCTCGTGCTTTCGCCAGTCGTAGCCGCCCCGCCAGTAGCCGGCCAGGTCGCGGAGATACGGCAGGGAGGCGCCGTACTCCCAGCCCGCGTCCGGGAGTTCGTCCGGCCAGCGGGTGAGGTCCAGGCGGGTGTGCAGGTCGTCGAGGTGCGCCTGCGGGATGTCGATCCGGTGGCTGTGCACGCTGTTGTCTGCCATGAGCCCAAGGTAGGAGGACTTGCGGACAGCTACTGTCCGCGATGACTGGCAGACTCGGCATCATGTTGGAGACCTCGGCACGACTCCTGCGCCTGCTCTCGCTCCTCCAGGCCCACCGCGACTGGTCCGGCGCCGACCTCGCCGACCGCCTCGGCGTCACCCCGCGCACCGTGCGCCGGGACGTGGACCGGCTGCGGGAGCTGGGCTACCCCGTCAACGCCAGCCCCGGCACCGGCGGCGGCTACCAGCTGGGTGCGGGCGCCGAGCTGCCCCCGCTGCTCCTGGACGACGACGAGGCCGTCGCGGTCGCCGTCGGGCTGCGCACGGCCGCGGGACAGGGCGTCGAGGGCATCGGCGAGACCTCGGTACGGGCCCTCGCCAAGCTGGAGCAGGTCCTGCCGAGCCGGCTGCGCCGCCGGGTGGGCGCCCTGAACGCCTTCACCGTGCCGATGCTGCGCGGGCCGCAGCCGGACGCCGTCGACCCGGCCGTCCTGACCGAACTGGCCAACCTCTGCCGGGACGGCGAGCGCCTGCGCTTCGAGTACAGCGACCACGGGGGCGCCACGAGCCGCCGTATCGTCGAACCGCACCGCCTGGTGTGCAGCGAGCGGCGCTGGTACCTGGTCGCCTGGGACCTCGACCGCGACGACTGGCGCACCTTCCGCGCCGACCGGATCACCCCCAGGCCGCCCCACGGGCCCCGGTTCGCGCCGCGCACCCCGCCCGCCGAGGATCTCGCCGCCTACGTCTCGCGAGGCGTCTCCACGCGCGCGTACGCCTCGCACGCGGTCGTCCGGCTGCTGGTGCCCGTCCACGAGGCGGCCGAGCGGATCTCCCCGTCGGCGGGCACCCTCGAACCGGACGGCGAGGCGGCCTGCATCCTGCGTACCGGCGCCGCCAGCCTGGACGTGATGGTGATCCACGTGATGATGACGGGCTTCGAGTTCGAGGTGCTGGAGCCCGCCGAGCTGACCGAGGCGATCAGGACGGCCCGCGACCGGCTTGCTCGCTCCTTGGCTCGGGCTGCGGAGCCAGCGCCGCGTACTCCGGATGGTGCAGGTCGAACGCCGGGGACTCGGAGCGGATCCGCGGCAGCGTCGTGAAGTTGTGCCGCGGCGGCGGGCAGGAGGTCGCCCACTCCAGCGAGCGGCCGAAGCCCCACGGGTCGTCGGTGTCGACCGGCACGCCGTACTTGGCGGTCTTCCAGACGTTGTAGAGGAACGGCAGTGTCGAGGCGCCGAGAAGGAAGGCGCCGATCGTGGAGATGGTGTTGAGCGCGGTGAAGCCGTCCGCGGCCAGGTAGTCGGCGTACCGGCGGGGCATGCCCTCGGCGCCCAGCCAGTGCTGCACCAGGAACGTCGTGTGGAAGCCGACGAACAGCGTCCAGAACTGGATCTTGCCGAGCCGCTCGTCGAGCATCTTCCCGGTGAACTTCGGCCACCAGAAGTACAGCCCGCCGAAGATCGCGAAGACGACCGTGCCGAAGACGACGTAGTGGAAGTGCGCCACCACGAAATAGGTGTCCGACACATGGAAGTCAAGCGGCGGCGACGCCAGCAGCACCCCGGTCAGACCGCCGAACAGGAAGGTCACCAGGAATCCCGTCGCCCACAGCATCGGCGTCTCGAAGGAGAGCGAGCCCTTGAGCATCGTCCCGGTCCAGTTGAAGAACTTCACTCCGGTCGGCACGGCGATCAGGAAGCTCATGAACGAGAAGTACGGCAGCAACACCGCGCCGGTGACGAACATGTGGTGCGCCCACACCACCACGGAGAGGCCGGTGATCGACATCGTCGCCGCGACCAGCGTCAGATAGCCGAAGATCGGCTTGCGGCTGAAGACCGGGATGATCTCCGTGATGATGCCGAAGAACGGCAGCGCGATGATGTAGACCTCGGGATGGCCGAAGAACCAGAACAGGTGCTGCCACAGGATCGCCCCGCCGTTGTCCGCGTCGAAGACCTGTGAGCCGAAGCGCCGGTCCGCCTCCAGGACCAGCAGGGCCGCCGCGAGGACCGGGAACGCCAGCAGGATCAGGATCGACGTGAAGAGCGTGTTCCAGGTGAAGATCGGCATCCGGAACATCGTCATGCCGGGCGCGCGCATCCCGATGATCGTGGTGATGAAGTTGACCGCGCCGAGGATCGTGCCGAAGCCGGCCAGCGCGAGCCCCATGATCCACAGGTCGGGGCCGATGCCGGGAGAGTGCACCGAGTCGTTGAGCGGGGCGTAGGCGAACCAGCCGAAGGCCGCGGGACCGGACGGCACCAGCAGCGAGCCCAGCACGATCAGGCCGCCGAAGAGGAAGAACCAGTACGACAGCATGTTCAGCCGCGGGAAGGCCACATCAGGGGCGCCGATCTGGAGCGGCATCAGCTCGTTGGCGAAGCCCGCGAAGCTCGGGGTCGCGAAGAGCAGCAGCATGATCGTGCCGTGCATCGTGAACAGCTGGTTGAACTGCTGGTTGTCCACGATCTGGAGCCCCGGCCGGGCGAGCTCGGCGCGCATCAGCAGCGCCATCACCCCGCCGACCAGGAAGAACAGGAAGGACGTGATCAGGTAGAGATGGCCGATCTTCTTGTGGTCCGTGGTGGTCAGCCAGTCGACGACCAGACGTCCGTGCCGGTTGGTCCGCACCGGTCGCGCTGTCGGCTGAACGGTCTGCGTCCCCATCGCTCGCCCGCCCCTTCGCTCGGCTCACGCCATGATGCTCGCGCCATGTGCACGGCGACAGAGGGCGTACGGGGGTTGTGTGTCGGAAGCGTGCATTTCCTATGCGGTGTCAGCTTCCGTGGTACCGCCAGGAATCGGCCGGAGAAAGGCGCGGACGGCGGTTCCCGGGGAACTCTCTCGCGGCGCATTGCGGGCGGAGGGGCGACACGCGGGAATTGCGTTCGAATACCCGCGGAAGGGCTGGAGAACCGCCCGTCCGTGTGACGGAGTGCAGCCAAAACCGGTGTCTTGATCCTGTGACAGAAGTGTGACCGGAGGCGTACCGGAGACCGACTTCCCCCGGCTGTGGGACAGCGCCTAGCGTGGGCCGTATGGCACCCATTCCGACACCGTCCGCCGAACCCGACGACAGCCCCGACACCTATGTCGGCCTCGACTCCGCCGCGGCCGAACGGCTCGCGCGCGAGCGGGGCTGGACGACGGTGCGCTCGCTGCCGCCGGGGGCGATCATCACCATGGAGTACCGCAGCGGCCGCCTGAACTTCGAGGTCAAGGACGGCCTCGTGGCGCGCGCCTGGAAAGGCTGAGCGGCGCACTTGTACGACGACGAAGGCCCCGGTTCCCTCGCGGAACCGGGGCCTTCGTGCGGGCGGTGTACGTCAGCCGCCGGCCAGGGGGCGGGTGGCCGGGGCGGGCGTGCCGCGCACGATGCGCTCCGTCTGCGGCGGGCGGCGGCTGCCGGTCGGGGTGACCGGGGTGCGCTCCGAGCGGCTGGTGTGCGGGCCCGGGGCGAGGTGGAGGGGCGTCCGGCCGCCGCGGGTCGGCCCGATGGCCTCGCGGGCCGCCGTCTCGTTCTGCGGGGCCGTGAGCGGTTTGAGGCGGGCGGGGGCCGGGACCGGGGTGACCGGCGCCGGAGCCTTGGCCGAGGCGCCCTCGCGGGACCGCCAGCGGTCGCGCAGCGAGAAGGCGTAGGCCTCGGTACGGGCGATCAGCGTCTCGAACCAGGGGAGCGCGAGCAGGATCAGCAGACCCGCGGTCCAGCCCAGCAGGACGTCGCTCAGCCAGTGCGTGCCGAGGTAGACGGTGGCCATGCCGACGCCCAGGGAGGTCACCGCGGAGACCGCGGACAGCCAGCGGCGGGCGCGCGGGGTGGAGGCCAGATAGGCCAGGATTCCCCAGGTCACCACGGCGTTCGCGGTGTGGCCGCTGGGAAATATATCGCCGCCCATGCCCATCTCGTTCGAGCCGATGACGGTCGCGTAGTGCGGGCCGAGCCGGCCCATGCCGTACTTGGCCGCGCCGACCGTGATGTTCAGCAGCAGCAGGGCGGTGGCCAGGGTCAGCAGCGGGCGGACGGTGTGCTGGCGCCAGGAACGCCAGCCCAGCCAGGCCGCCACCATCACGGCGGTCGGGCCACGCTGGCCCAGCACGACGTAGTAGTCCACGAACCAGTGGATCGAGGCCCACTGCTGGTACGGCCGGAAGAACATGACCTGCCAGTCGAGGCGGACCAGCCAGGAGGTGGTCACCACGAGCCACACGATCGCCAGGTAGAACGCCAGAGCGCCGCTGAACAGCGCGATCCGGTGCCGGCTCATCCTCGGCACGTTGAGATGAGCCGGTCGTTCCGGCTCACGGTCCAGCCTGGCGAACACCCGGTCCAGACGGGTGGGCTCTCGTTCGGTACGCACCCAATCGACGTTACAGCGAGTGAGCTCTGTTCCCTGTCGAATCAGCGGCTTTGTGATGACGATGTGATGTGGGATTGCTCTCAGGAGGGGGTTTATTCCGAGGAATCCGCAAAGTCGGACCGCCGCGTCCTTCAATTCCTTTGATCATTCCGGGTTCTGGTTTATTGGCCCTTATGAATTCGTTCACCGAATCATGGGGTGGAATTCTCCGGACGGTCAGGGCGGGCCCGAGCCGTTCAGCCAGAACGCGCCGTAGACGGCGGACGCCACGGCGATCACCGTGACGACGGTCGCCGACCTGGAGGTACGTGCCCTGGCCAGCGCGAGGGCGAGCGGCAGCAGCAGGGGGAAGGCCGGCATCAGCAGGCGCGGTTTCGAGCCGAAGTAGCTCGACGCGCACAGGGCGAGCGCGGTCACGACACCCGCGTACACCAGGAGGGGCGCCGGCTGGCCCTGCCGGACGCAGACGACGTACAGCCACACCACCAGCCCGACCCCGACGATCAGCCCGACGCCGGCCAGGGCCCCCGGGAACGACGTGAACTTGTCCCCGACGAACCGGACGAACGCGTAGCCCCCGTCGAAGCCGTTGCGCCACCCGGCCTGGACGTCGAGATAGCCGAAGGGGCCCTTGCCGGTGCGGTGGCCGACCCACAGGACGTAGGCGGCGGCGCCGAGGGGGGCGAGGGCCATGGCCAGGGCGAGGCGGAGACGGGCGGTGTGCGGGTGCTCGGCGTTCGCGCCGGGGGCGTGTGTCGGCTCGGGGGCGCTGTCCGGACCGCCGGTGCGCCCGGTGCGGAGAGGGGGCGGGGCGTGTTCCTCGGACTGGGCGCCGTCCGCCCCGGGCGCGCTTCGGGTTCGTGCGAACGAGATGATCGCCGCCGTCCAGACCGCCGCGACCACCGCCAGGCCGACCGGGCGGGTCAGGCCGGCCAGGGCGGCGAGGAGGCCCGCGGTCAGCCAGCGGCCGGTCAGGACGGCGTAGAGGGACCAGGCCGCGAGCGCCGTGAAGAGCGACTCGCTGTACGCCATCGACTGCACGATCCCGACGGGCAGCACGGCCCACAACAGCACGGCGCAGACGCCCGCGCGGCGGCCGTACACATGGTCCGTCACCGCGAAGACGCCCCACGCCGCCGCGAGCGAGGCGAGGAGGGAGACGGTGAAGCCGGCGTCGGCGTAGGACAGAGGCGTGAGCGCGGACAGCAGGCGCTCCAGCCACGGCAGCAGGGGGAAGAACGCCAGGTTGGAGTGGACGTCGCCGTTCGGGAGGCGGACCTCGTAGCCGTATCCCAGCTCCGCGACCCGCGTGTACCAGAGCGCGTCCCAGCGTGCCGTCAGCAAGGTGTACGCGTCCTTGTCGCGCGCCGCGCTCCACGCGGCCAGCACGACCAGGCCCAGGGCGCGTACGGCCGCGTACCCGAGAAGAGCCGGGGCCGCCCGGCGCGCGTGCTGTCCAAGATCGGTCACGGCCCGATTATCGACGGCGCGCCGAACCGGCAGGCCCTCGGGGGCGTGGGAAGAGACAGGGGGAGTGGTGTACGCCACACGTGTTCCGGCACGAGTGTGAGAGGTCCGCCACTGGGCCCGCGCCCGAACTCGCGTACGCTGACGTGTCACCCGCCGTTCGCTGCGCGGGCCGGAGACAGCCGCTCCTCTCCGGCCGAGATCACGGGGAGTCCCCACCCCGTGTGCCCGCCGAACGCCAGGGAACATCTGGGAGGTACGTACATGTCCGGGACGACCACGGCCGCCGCAGCGCTGCGCCGCCGGGCGGCCGGGGCCGGTGCCAACCGCTGGGTCGTCCTCGTCGTCCTCTGTGTCAGCCTGCTCCTGGTCGCCCTCGACGCGACGGTGCTGCACGTGGCGGTGCCCGCCGTCACCGAGGACCTCAAGCCCGGCGCGATAGAGCTGCTCTGGATCGTCGACGTCTATCCCCTGGTCTGCGCCTCGCTGCTGATCCTCTTCGGCACGCTCGGCGACCGCGTCGGCCGCAGACGCGTCCTGCTCCTCGGCTACGGCCTCTTCGGCGTCGCCTCCGGTCTCGCCGCCCTCGCGCAGAGCGCCGAGGTGTTGATCCTGGCGCGGGCGCTGCTCGGCGTCGGCGGCGCGATGATCATGCCCGCCACGCTCTCGATCCTGCGCCAGGTCTTCCCCGACCGGCGCGAACGCGCGCTCGCGATCGGCATCTGGAGCGCGGTCGCCGCGGTCGGCGCGGCGGTCGGCCCGCTGCTCGGCGGGTTCCTCCTGGAGCACTTCTGGTGGGGGTCGGTCTTCCTCGTCAACATCCCGCTGATGCTGGTGAGTCTGCCCGTGGGCCGGCTGCTGCTGCCCGAGTCGAAGGGCGCCGTGCACGGTGCCTGGGACGTCGTCGGCGCGCTGATGGCGGCGGGCGGGCTGTTCGGTCTCGTCCTCGGCGTGAAGCGGCTGGGGGGCGGGGAACTGGACGTCTTCACCGCGGTGCCGCTGGCCGTGGGCGGGGTGCTGCTGGTGCTCTTCGTACGACGGCAGCGGCGGCTCGCGCATCCCCTGGTGGACCTGCGGATGTTCGCCCGCCCCGCGTTCAGCACCTCGGTGTGCTGCATCGTGCTGGCGATGCTCGCCCTGGTCGGCCTGGAGCTGATCGCCGCACAGTATCTGCAACTGGTCCTCGGGCTCTCGCCGTTGGAGACGGGGCTACGGCTGCTGCCGCTGACGGTCGCCGCGATGGCGGCGGGGCTCGCGGGGGCGCGGCTGCTGCGCCGGTTCGGACCGCGCCGGATGGTCAGCGCCGGGTTCTGCCTCACCGCGGCCGCCGTGCTGCTGCTCGGTGTGATGGGCGAGTCGGACAACGCCATGCTGCTCCTTGTCGGGTTCGTACTGCTCGGGTTCGGGCTGGAGACGACGCTCTTCGGGGCGTACGAGTCGATGCTCAGCGAGGCGCCGCCGGAACAGGCGGGCGGGGCCGCGGCGATCGGCGAGACCTCGTACCAGCTGGGCGCGGGGATCGGGATCGCGCTCCTCGGCAGTGTGATGAACGCGGCGTACGCGCCCGGCCTGTCGTCGGTGCCGGGCGTCCCGGCCTCCGCGTCCGCGGCGGCGGGGCACTCGCTGGGCGAGGCGTACGAGGTCGCCGGGCGCCTTGGTGGTTCGGCGGGGGAGGTGCTGCGGCGGACGGCCCGGGACTGCTTCGTGCACGGGCTGCATGTGACGCTGCTGGTGAGCGCGGGGTTGCTGCTGCTGGGCGCGGTGATGGCGCTGCGGCTGCCGCGGACGATGCAGTGCGGGGAGTCGCCGACGGAGGCGGTGGAACTGCCCTCACCTCGGGAAGTCGCCGAGTCCCGGGTGTCGGCGGCACGTCTGGACGTGCGGGAGACTGCGTCGTAACGTCGGCCGGAGAGCCGTAACTAGCGGTGCTAGTTTTCAGATGCCCTCGGAGGATGCGCCCATGCCCCCGTTCGACCCCACCGACCCCCTCGGTATCGACGACCTGCTCGACCCCGAGGACCTGGCGATCCGGGACACCGTGCGGACGTGGGCCGCGGACCGGGTGCTGCCGTACGTCGCCGAGTGGTACGAGTCGGGGGAACTGCCCGTCATCCGGGAACTCGCCCGGGAACTCGGGGAGATCGGCGCCCTCGGGATGTCGCTCAGCGGCTACGGGTGCGCCGGGGCCTCCGCCGTGCAGTACGGCCTCGCCTGTCTGGAGCTGGAGGCCGCCGACTCCGGGATCCGGTCACTGGTCTCCGTGCAGGGCTCGCTCGCGATGTACGCCATGCACCGCTTCGGGAGCGAGGAGCAGAAGCAGGCCTGGCTGCCCCGCATGGCCGCCGGCGAGGTCATCGGCTGCTTCGGGCTCACCGAGCCCGACCACGGCTCCGACCCCGCCGGCATGCGGACGTACGCCAAGAAGGACGGCACCGACTGGGTGCTGAACGGCCGCAAGATGTGGATCACCAACGGCTCGGTCGCCGGGGTCGCCGTGGTGTGGGCGCAGACCGACGACGGGATCCGCGGCTTCGTGGTGCCGACCGACACGCCCGGGTTCAGCGCGCCCGAGATCAAGCACAAGTGGTCGCTGCGGGCCAGCGTCACCAGCGAGCTGGTCCTCGACGACGTACGGCTGCCCGCGGACGCCGTCCTGCCGGAGGTCGTCGGGCTCAAGGGGCCGCTCAGCTGTCTCACCCACGCCCGCTACGGGATCGTGTGGGGATCGATGGGCGCGGCCCGGTCCTCGTTCGAGGCGGCCGTGGACTACGCGAAGACGCGGGAGCAGTTCGGGCGGCCGATCGGGGGCTTCCAGCTCACCCAGGCCAAACTCGCCGACATGGCGGTCGAACTGCACAAGGGGATTCTGCTCGCCCACCATCTGGGGCGGCGCATGGACGCCGGCCGCCTGCGTCCCGAGCAGGTCAGCTTCGGCAAGCTCAACAACGTCCGCGAGGCCATCGAGATCTGCCGTACCGCGCGGACGATCCTCGGTGCCAACGGGATCTCCCTCGAATACCCCGTCATGCGGCACGCGACGAACCTCGAGTCGGTGCTGACGTACGAGGGCACCGTCGAGATGCACCAGCTGGTGCTGGGCAAGGCGCTCACCGGGCTGGATGCCTTCCGGTGAACCCTGCTGGGGGCAGGGCCGGCGAGCGGCCCTGCCTCAGCTCTGGTTGAAGAAGCCGTCCGTGCGGTGCTGCGCCGGGTCGCCGTTCACGATCTCCGTGTTGGCGGGGGTCAGCAGGAACACCCGGGTGGACACACGCTCGATCGAACCGCGCAGTCCGAAGATCAGCCCGGCCGCGAAGTCGACGACCCGCTTGGCGTCGGCGGCCTCCATGGCGGTGAGGTTCATGATGACCGGGACGCCCTCCCGGAACAGCTCGCCGATGGCGCGTGCGTCCCGGAAGCTGTCCGGGGTGACCGTGCCGATCCGGCGGCCCTTCTCCTCGGCGACGTCCGAGGCCACCTTGACCCGGGGGTCGGTGACCCAGGCATCCCCGGGCTCGGTCCCTTCGGAGTATCCGTCGTCGTCGTAGTAACGCTCGTCATCGTTGTCGTCAACGAGGCCCAGCCAGGCACTCGCCTTGCGCACCGATCCCATGGACGCCTCCTCTCACTGCGGTCTGACTTGCTGTCGTATCCCTATGGTCATCCATGATGCGGATCGCGTGCCATGTGGATAGGCGCCGCGCGGGGGGTTTGTGACGGTACTGGTGCACAGCGAATTCGTCGAGAGCCCGCGTTTCCCAAGGGTCGTGTCCCAAACGGCTGCTGACTGTGAGTGAAATATGATTCTTCATGGCGTATGGGTGAGGGCTGGGGCGTACGGGTGAACGGGGGATCAAGGTGTTCGGAATCGTCAGGCCGTGCCGCCATCGGCTCGGGGAAAGCCTCGGGGCCCAGTGGCTGGCCCACTTGTGCGGGCTGTGTCTCGCGCTCCGGGGGGACCACGGCCAGTTCGCGCGGGTGGTGACCAACTACGACGGCTTGCTGATATCGGTTCTGACGGAGGCTCAGGCCGGCCGCACCGAGGAAGGCAGGCGTACGGCGGGCCCGTGCCCGTTGCGTCGTATGCGCACCGCGTCCGTCGCCCGGGGTGAGGGGGCGCGGCTCGCGGCCGCCGTCTCGCTGGTCCTCGCCGCGGCGAAGATGCGTGACCATGTCGCAGACGGGGACGGGCTGCTGGCGCGCAGGCCGGTGGCCCTCGCGGCACGCCGGGTCGCGGCCGGCTGGGGGCGGGCCGGGCAACGGACCGGCTCCGCCGTCGGGTTCGACACCGGCGTGCTCCTTGACGCGGTGGAGCGGCAGCCCGGCGTGGAGGCGCTCGCCGGGCCCGGGACGCCGATCCTCACGGTCACGGAGCCCACCGAGACCGCGACGGCCGCGGCCTTCTCCTATACGGCGGTGCTGGCGGGCCGGCCCGCGAACGCCGAACCGCTCGCCGAGGCGGGGCGGCTGTTCGGGCGGCTCGCGCATCTGCTGGACGCCGTGGAGGACCGGCACGCCGACGCCGAGAACGGGGCGTGGAACCCGCTCACCGCCACCGGGACCTCGCTCCAGGAGGCGCGGCGGCTCGCCGACGACGTGGTGCACGGCGTGCGGCTCGCGCTGCGCGAGGTCGACTTCGCCGACCCGAAGCTCGTCCACGTCCTGCTGGCGCACGAACTGCGCACCTCCGTGGAACGGGCGTTCAGCGCGCCGCCCGAGCCACCCCGGCAGGACCGGCGGGGACTGCTCGCGGGGTGCGCGGTGTGGACGGGGCTGGCCTGTACGGGACAGCTGTGCTGCGGCGAGTACGAGGACCCCTGGAGCCGGGAGCGACGCCAGGCGGGATGCGACTGCGGAGACTGCGGGGATTGCTGTGACTGCTGCAGCTGCTGCGGTGACGGGTGCGACTGCTGCGACTGCGGGTGCGACTGCTGAGCACTTGCCGAGGGGAGGGCGCGTGTGAAGGCGAAGAACGGAAAAACGCGAGAAGGCCCCGGTCAGCAGGGCGCAGTGGGTCGGCTCAACAGGAAGAGGACCACACGCGACCGAAGTCGATGTGGGAGCGCTTGACCAGCCACTGCTGTGGATGCATGGGGTAAGTGGAACAGGCATCCGGTTGTGCGTCAACCGACATGAGACGTAGCGCTCACAGTGTGGACAGCCTTGACAGCGAGGGGAAACAGCCCCGTAGTCTCGACGGACGGCCGTGCTGAGGGGCTCGGCCGTGACGTGTGAAGGCATCACCGTGTTCGACTGACGCCACGGAGCCTTCCCATGCCCTCCCTCTCCGGTAGTTCCGCCGCCTCCAGGCGCTCGATGGTGATCGTCGGGGCCGGGCCGCGCGGGACCGGTCTGATCGAGCGGATCGCCGCCAACGCCTCCGAGCTGTACGACGGTTCCGGTCTCGACATCCATCTCGTCGACCCGCATCCGCCCGGCGCCGGACGGATCTGGCGGGCGGCCCAGTCGCCGCTGCTGTGGATGAACTCGCACGCCGAGGACGTCACCATGTTCACGGACGAGAGCGTGCAGATGGAGGGGCCCGTCCGCCCCGGCCCCACCCTGCACGAGTGGGCCGGCATCGACGGCACCACCTTCGCCGACCGCCGGCTCCAGGGCGCCTATCTGCGCTGGGTGCACGAGGAGGCGGTGGCCGCGCTGCCCCCGGGCGTGACCGTCCACCACCACCCGCGCCGGGCGCTGCGGGTCGGCGGGCCGCCCGGGGGCCGCCAGCAGGTCTGGCTGGAGGGCCGGCCGCGCCCGCTCCTCGCCGACCTCGTGGTCCTCGCCCTCGGCCACCTCGACGCCGAACTCGACGACGAACAGCGGGGGTTGGCGGAGTACGCCCGCACCCACGGCCTGGTCCACCTGCCACCCGACTTCACCGCCGACAGCGACCTGTCCGCCCTCGCTCCCGGCGAGCCGGTCCTGGTGCGCGGGTTCGGGCTCGCCTTCGTCGACCTGATGGTGCTGCTCACCGAGGGCCGGGGCGGGCGCTACGACGGCGACACCTACCTGCCGTCGGGGCGGGAACCGGTGCTGTACGTCGGATCGCGCCGCGGAGTGCCGTACCACTCGAAGATCGGCTACGACTGGACGGGCGAGCGGCCGCCGCTGCCCCGGTTCCTCGGGCCCGCCGAGATCGACGGACTGCTCGCCCGGCCCGGGGGCTTCGACTTCTGGCGGGACGTGTGGCCGCTGATCGTCAAGGAGCTCGGATTCGCGCACTACCACCGGCTGTTCACCGTGCACCCGGAGCGGACGGCGATGGCATGGGCCGACTTCGAGTCGCGGTACGCGGCGGGCGACGAGGAGGAGCGGGCCGCCCTGGTCGCGTCCGCCGTGCCCGATCCGGGCGACCGGCTCGATCTCGCCGCGCTGGACCGGCCGTTGGAGGGGGTGCGGTTCGGGACGCACGAGGAGTTCCAGGAAGGGCTGCGGGCCTATGTCGAAGGCGATCTGAGCCGTCGTCACGATCCGTCGCACAGCCCCGACTTGGCCGTCTTCCTCGGACTCCTCTCCGTCTACGGGCAGTTGGTGCGGCTCGGGGACATCGGGTCGTGGTGGCACGGGTTCTTCAGCTATCTCGCGTCCGGGCCGCCCGGGCCCAGACTCCGGCAGCTGCTCGCGCTGTCCCGGGCCGGAGTGCTCAGGTTCGTCGGGGCGGACATGGCGGTGCGGGCCGAGGACGGGATGTTCCGGGCGTCGAGCCCGACCGTGCCGGGGCATGTGGTCGAGGCGCGGGCGCTGGTCGAGGCCCGGCTGCCCGAGCCGACCGTCCGGCGGGCCCGGGACCCGCTGCTGCGGGCGCTGCACGCCGAGGGCGTCGCCGAGAGCCCGGACGGGCTGTTGCGCGTCGACCGCGCCGACGGACGGGTCCTGGACCGGGCCGGGCGGCCGCACCCACGGCGCTTCGCGCTCGGACCGCACACCGACGGCCGGACACCGGGCGCCTTCACCCGGCCGCGCACCGGCGGTCCCGCGTTCCGGCAGAACGACGCCACCGCACGGTCCGTCCTGCTGTTCCTGAGCGCGCTCTCCGACCGCGCGGCCGCCTGACGCCCCTGATTCCACAAGGAGTTCGCCGATGACCTTGTTTCCGAAGGTGCCGTGATGCTGCATCTGTCCGCCGCCGTCGACCAGCCCTCCGCCTACGACGCCGACTCCTACGTGGCCCTCGTGCGGCTCGCCGAGCGCGGCGGGCTCGACTTCGTCACGCTGGACGACGGCTTCGCCCGGCCCGGCCCCGACGCCCTCGCCGTGCTCTCTCGCGTCGCGCCCGCCACCACCAGGATCGGCCTGGTGCCCACCGTCACCACCACCCACACCGAGCCCTTCCACGTCCAGGCGGCTGTCGCCACCCTCGACTGGGTCAGCCGGGGCCGGGCCGGCTGGCGGATCGACGTGTCGGCCACCGAGGGCGAGGCCCGTCTCTTCGGCCGCCGACACGCGGCCCCCGCCGACGCGCTGTGGCGGGAGGCCGGTGAAGTCGCCGACGTGGCCGCGCGGTTGTGGGACAGCTGGGAGGACGACGCCGAGATCCGGGACGAGGAGACCGGGCGCTTCATCGACCGGGACAAGCTGCACTACGTCGACTTCGCGGGCGCGTCCTTCTCCGTCAAGGGCCCCTCGATCGTGCCGCGGCCGCCGCAGGGCCACCCGGTCCGGGTCGTCGACGCCACCGACGGACACGCCAGGCGCACCGCCGCCCGGTACGCCGACGTGGCCCTGGTGCGGGCCGCGAGCGCCGCGCAGGCCGCCGCCGTACGGGAACAACTGCGGGCGGAGGCCGCCGGGTTCGGGCGGGACCCCGACGAACTGCGGGTCTTCGCCAGTCTGTTGGTCGACCTCGGGGACGGGGAGCACGCGGCCGAGCCGGGGCACGGCGGGGGCGGGCCCCGGCAGACCGCGCAGGGGCCGCTGTACCGGGGAGGTCCCGTCGACCTCGCCGAGCTGATCGCCGGCTGGTACACCGAGGGGACCGTCGACGGCTTCCACCTCACCCCCACCGAACCGTTCCGTGACCTGGAGCGGCTGGTCAACGGCACGGTGGCGCTGCTCCAGCACCGCGGGCTGTTCCGCACCTTCTATCCGGGCAGCACGCTCAGGGAGCACCTCGGGCTCGCCCGGCCCGCCAACCGGTACGCCGTGACAGGGGGCGCGTCATGAGCCGTCGACAGATGCATCTGGCGGCCCACTTCCCGGGCGTCAACAACACCACCGTGTGGGCCGATCCGCGCTCCCGGTCGCAGATCGAGTTCTCGTCCTTCGAGCATCTGGCGCGCACCGCCGAGCGGGGGCTCTTCGACTTCTTCTTCCTCGCCGAGGGGCTCCGGCTGCGTGAACACAAGGGCCGTATCCACGACTTGGACGTGGTCGGGCGACCCGAGTCGATCACCGTACTGAACGCGCTCGCGGCCGTCACCGAGCGGCTCGGGCTCGCCGCCACCGTCAACGCGACCTTCAACGAGCCCTACGAACTCGCCCGCAGATTCGCCACCTTGGACCATCTCAGCGGTGGCCGGGCCGCGTGGAACGTGGTGACCTCCTCCGACGCCTTCACCGGGGAGAACTTCCGGCGCGGCGGCTTCCTGGACCGGGCCGACCGGTACACGCGGGCCGCCGAATTCCTCTCCGTGACACGGGAGTTGTGGGACTCCTGGACGCCGGAAGGGGTCTCGCGGCCGTTCGCGCACCAGGGGAAGCACTTCGACATCGCGGGCGAGTTCACCGTGCCGCGCTCACCGCAGGGGCACCCCGTCGTCATCCAGGCCGGGGACTCCGACGAGGGACGGGAGTTCGCCGCGTCGAGCGCCGACGTGGTCTTCACCCGGCAGAGTTCGCTGGAGGCGGGGCGTGCCTTCTACGCCGATGTGAAGCGGCGGCTCGCGAAGTACGGCCGTGCGCCCGGGGACTTGAAGATCATGCCGGGCGTCGGGGTCGTCCTCGGCGACACCGCGGCCGAGGCGCAGGAGAGGGCCGCCGAGATCCGGCGGCAGCAGACCTCCCCACAGACCGCGCTCCTCACGCTGGAGCAGATCTGGGGCGTCGACCTGTCCGGCTACGACCCGGACGGCCCGCTGCCCGACATCGACCCGGTGGCCGAGCCGACGCTCACCCGGGGGCGCACCCGGCGCGGCGACACCGTCGCGATCGCCGAGAAGTGGCGGGCGCTGTCCCGGGAGAAGGGGCTGTCCATCCGGCAGACCGTGATCGAGGCGGGCGGGCGGCAGTTCTTCGTCGGCACCCCGGAGGCGGTCGCCACCGAACTCGACGAGTTCGTCCAGCGCGAGGCCGCCGACGGCTTCATCCTCGTCCCCCATCTCACCCCGGGCGGGCTCGACGCGTTCGTGGACCGGGTGGTGCCGCTCCTCCAGGAGCGCGGCGCGTTCCGCACGGAGTACCGGGGGACCACCCTGCGCTCCCATCTGGGGCTCGTCGAACCGGTGTCGAAGGGCTGAGCGGAGGGTCGATTTTCGGCGATGCCCTGACGGAGTGCGGGGACTGGCGTTTCCGCAGGGCGACGTGATCCGAGCGAGGCGGGTTCCACCGGAACCGCAAAGGAGTTTCAAAGGTTGACGGCCGAAAGGCGCCCTTGCGGCGACCGGTCGTTCGGCCGAATACTCCCCCTCAGCGCTTGTCAGGGGCACGGCGTGTTCGAAATCCGGACGCCCGGACCACTGACTGCGCCTCACGGGCCCCGACCCCACGCGGGCCCCCGAATTCCCCTGGGAGGGAACGAAACGTGAGGATCAAGCGCACCACCCCCCGCAGTGGCATCACGAGACGGACGCGGCTGATCGCCGGTACCACCGGCCTCGTGGCCGCGGCGGCGATCGCGATCCCCAGCGCCAACGCGACCGCCGCGACCCCGTTCAGCACCGCCGAGCTCAAGAGCGCCAGCGGCTCGGTGCTCAAGGCCGACATCCCGGGCACCGCCTGGGCCGTCGACAGCAAGACCAACCGTGTCGTCGTCACCGTCGACAGCACGGTCTCGCAGGCCGAGATCGCGAAGATCAAGGAGCAGGCGGGCAGCAACGCCGGCGCGCTCACGATCAAGCGGACCCCGGGCACGTTCAACAAGCTGATCTCCGGCGGCGACGCCATCTATGCGAGTAGCTGGCGCTGCTCCCTCGGCTTCAACGTCCACAGCGGGAGCACCTACTACTTCCTGACCGCCGGTCACTGCACCGACGGCGCGGGCACCTGGTGGTCCAACTCCGGCCACACCACGACGCTCGGTTCGACGGCCGGGTCCAGCTTCCCGACCAACGACTACGGCATCGTGCGGTACTCCACCAGCTACCCGGTGTCCTCGATCTCCGGCACCGTCGGCAGCGTCGACATCACCAGCGCCGCCACCCCCTCCGTGGGCACGACGGTCTACCGCCGCGGCTCCACCACCGGCATCCACAGCGGCCGGGTCACCGCGCTGAACGCGACCGTCAACTACGGCGGCGGCGACGTCGTCTACGGCATGATCCAGACCACGGTCTGCGCCGAGCCCGGCGACTCCGGCGGTCCGCTCTACTCCAACAGCGGTATCGCCTACGGTCTGACCTCCGGCGGCAGCGGCAACTGCTCCTCCGGCGGCACGACCTTCTTCCAGCCGGTCACCGAGGCCCTGAGCGCCTACGGCGTCAGCGTCTTCTAGACCGGCCCGGAACAGGTCGCCCAGGAGCCGGTCCGCACCGCCGGCCACCCCCCCACGTCATATCCGCAGCCGGCAGCACACGAGCCCCCGTACGCGTCCGTCGTACGGGGGTTCGCCGTCGTCGGCGTCAACACGGGGGAGGGGAACGGCTGTTGACCGGGTGTCACGACGCGGCGGACGCCGGCTTCGCGCACAGCCAGTCCAGTACGGCGGGCAGGGCCTCCAGCGCGCCGAAGTGGCCGGCTTCCGGCTCCAGGACCGGGCGGACGCGGGGGATGCGGCCGGCCAGCCAGGTGAAGTGGCCGACCGGGGAGAAGGCGTCCAGCGCGCCGTGCCAGAGCAGCACCGGGCGGGTGACGGCCGCCGGGTCGAAGCCCCAGCTGCTCAGCAGCGCGAGGTCGTCGTCCAGCCAGCCGTACGCCGACGTCCTGAGCGCCTCACGGTAGGCGCGCAGCAGCCTCTCGCCGACGGCGGGGACGGCGAGGGTCCGCCGGTCGGCGTCGGTGAGGCCGTCGCGGAGGGAGACCAGCAGCTGGGCCGGGTCGCTGCGGACGGCGGCGGCGCGGCCGGCCAGGCGCTCGGCGAAGGCGAGCGGGTCGGTGAGCGCCAGGGTGAAGTCCTCGACCTGGGACGCGGCCATCCCCTCGAACCAGCGCAGGTCCCGGGCGTCCGGCGGCGCGGGCGAGGCCAGTACCGCCACCCGGCGGACCCGGGAGGGCAGCAGTGCGGCGCAGGCCAGGGCGTGCGGGGCGCCGCCCGAGTGGCCCAGCACGGAGAACCGGTCGAGCCCGAGGGCGTCGGCCAGGTCCGCCACGTCCCGGGCGGCGTCGGCCACCCGGCTTCCCGGGTGCCGGTCCGAGTCGCCGTAGCCGGGACGGTCGTAGGCGAGGAAGCGCACCCCGGGGTGGCCCCGTACGACGTCCTCGGGTACGACGCCGAAGCGGCAGCCCGGGGTGTCGTGCAGCAGGACCACCGGGGTGCCGTCCCGGTCGCCGTACTCCTCGGCCGCCAGCCAGCGGCCGTCGCGTGTGCGTATACCGTCGACCACCCGTGTCATCCGTCTCCCCATCGTGTACATCCCGGAGTTACCGTCGAAGTACACACCTTGAGCGCCCACTTCGGACCCTGGGGGCCGTGATGGTCGAGGAGCTGGTGGCGGCGGGAGCGACCCTCGTGTCCGCCGGAGCGGTGTACGTGATGGCGGCCGCGCGGGTCGTCAAGCAGTACGAGCGGGGCGTGGTCTTCCGGCTGGGCAGGCTCCGGCCGGAGGTGCGCGGGCCGGGCTTCACCATGATCGTTCCGGGTGTCGACAAGCTCCGGAAGGTCAACATGCAGATCGTGACCATGCCGGTGCCGGGGCAGGAGGGCATTACCCGGGACAACGTCACGGTGCGGGTGGACGCCGTCGTGTACTTCAAGGTGACCTCGCCGGCCGAGGCGGTCGTCCGGGTCGAGGACTACCGGTTCGCGGTCGCGCAGATGGCGCAGACCTCGCTGCGGTCGATCATCGGCAAGAGCGAGCTGGACGATCTGCTGTCCAACCGCGAAAAGCTCAACCAGGGGCTGGAGTTGATGATCGACAGTCCCGCGGTGGAGTGGGGGGTGACCATTGACCGCGTCGAGATCAAGGACGTTTCCCTGCCCGAGACCATGAAGCGGTCCATGGCCCGGCAGGCCGAGGCGGACCGGGAGCGGCGGGCCCGGGTCATCAACGCGGACGCGGAGCTCCAGGCGTCGAAGAAGCTGGCCGAGGCGGCCAAGGAGATGTCCGAGCAGCCGGCCGCGCTGCAACTGCGGCTGCTCCAGACGGTGGTGGCGGTGGCCGCGGAGAAGAACTCCACGCTGGTGCTGCCGTTCCCGGTGGAGTTGCTGCGGTTCCTGGAGAAGGCGCAGCAGGGGGTGGGAGCGGCGCCCGGGGTGGTGCCCGCGCAACCTGCGCCCGCGCCACCTGCGCCCGCGCAACCGGTGTCCGCGCCGTCGGCGCAGGAGCAACTCGCTTCGCCCCGGCCCCGGTTGGACGCGGCCGGTGAGGGGGCGGGTCAGGAGTAGAGCCTGTTCCGTTGCCGCCGGGTTGCCGCCGAGGGCGGGTGGGGGCCGCGTGCCAGAATGGCGAAGTCCGCTGTCCGCCCCGCTCCGTCGAGGTCTCCTCCGTGTCCCAGTCCGTCGGCCGTGTGCCCCAGCGTCGCAACGCACGGTCCAACCGGGCACGCATCCTCGCCACCGCGCGCCAGGAGTTCGGCCGGAATCCCGACGTCACCCTGGAGGAGCTGGCCCGCGCCGCAGGGGTCGTACGGCGGACACTGTTCGGGCATTTTCCCGGGCGGGCGGCGCTGCTGGACGCGCTGGCCGAGGAGGCCGCCGAGGCGCTGCAGGCCGCCGTGGCGGCGGACGCCGGGACGGACGAGCCGGCCGAACTGGCGCTCGCGCGCTTCTCGTTGTCGCTCTGGCCCCTGGGCGACCGGTACCGCATGCTGCTGGCGCTGGCCCGGCGGGACCTCGGCGCGGAGCGTGTCGCCGGGATCCTGGCGCCCGCGCGGATCAGGGTCACGGTCGTCCTGGAGCGGGGGCAGCGGGACGGCGTCTTCCACTCCCATCTGCCGGCCGCGGTGCTGAGCGCGGGTCTGGAGGCGATGACCGTCGCCCTGCTGGAAGAGGTCAACTCCGGGGCGCTGGAGGACGACGGGACCCGGGTGGCCGTGACCACGCTCATCGCGGCCGGGGTGCCGGAGGGGCGGGCGCGGGCCGTGGTCGACGAGGTGGCCGCTGACGGCTGAGGCCGTCGCCCCCCACGACGAGAAAAAGAGACGGTGCCGGGTGTCTCCTCCCGGCACCGTCCGGGGCCGTGTGCCGCTCAAGGCACGGCCCGTTCTCGGGTGGTGGAGGCCGGAATTGGGGTTCCGGCCTCCGGTGTACGGGGCTCAGGCGTCCACGGTCTCGGTCTGCCGGGCGGTCTCCCCGTGGACCTGTGCCGGGGTGTGCTTGCGGCCGGGCAGGACGGCGATGACGATCAGTGTTCCGGCGGCCATGATGATGCCGCCGACGAGGCTGGTGTGGGCGATGGCGTGGGCGAAGGATTCGTGCACCGCGTCCAGCAGGGTCTGGGCCTGTGCGGTGCCGCCCTGGGGGTTCTTGGCGACCTGCTCGGCGACCGCGACGCCGCCGCCGACGCCCAGTTCGTCCTCGGGGAAGGAGCCCATGATGGTCCCCGACGAGATCCTCGAAGTGCCGGGCATCCCGCACACCCGCACCGGCAAGAAACTGGAGGTCCCGGTCAAACGCCTGCTCCAGGGCGCCCGGGTCGAGCTGATCGACCACTACGCCCGGCTGGGCGAGGAGCGCCGGAAGGGGAGGGGCGGCGCGTGAGAGCCGTGCCGTCTCTACAAGGCCGGTCCTACTCTGTCGGTTCCCGGTGGCCGTAGAGGACTTCGTCGAGCGTGCGCAACTCGTCGGGGCGCAGCGCGAGTTGGGCAGCGGCGGCCGAGTCCGTCGCCGTCTCCGGGCGGCCGGCGCCGCTGATCGGCAGGAGGGCGGGGGAGCGGTGGAGCATCCAGGCGAGCAGCAACCGCTGAGGTGAGACGCGTCGACGGGCAGCGATGTCCAGGAGACGGGGCGAAGTCTTTCCCGCGTCCCAACCCTGCAGCGGCGAGTAGGCCATGAACGGAATTCCCTGGCGTTCGCACTCCCGAAGGAGCGTGTCGTCGCCGCCGTTGGCCGCGGAGTACGGATTCTGCACCGCGTCGACCGACGTGACCGCGCGTGCGGCGGCGAAGAGGACCGGGTCGACGTTGGATACGCCGACGGCGCGGATCTTGCCTTCCGTGCGCAACTCGCCGAGGGCACCGACGCTTTCGGCGAACGGCACGTCGTCGTCCGGCCAGTGCAGGAAGTACAGATCGATCGTCTCGCGCCGCAACGCCCGCAGACTCCTTTCCACGTCCGCTCTCAACGAGGCGGGCCGGGCGTCGTTCTTCCACTCCGCCGGTCCGGCGCGGAAGTGGCCACCCTTGGTCGCGACCATCACGGCGCTCCCGTCCTGGCGGGAGGCCAGTACCTCGCCGATGAGGCGCTCGTTGTGCGATTCCTCGTCGGCGGTCGTGTAGGCGCGAGCGGTGTCGACGAGATCGACTCCGCCGTCGATCGCCGCATGGATCGTCGCGACCGCCGTCTCCCGCAGCAGATCGGAGCGGAGCGACAGCGCGGCGCCGCCGAGAGCGATTGGCCGGACTCGGCGCCCTGCCACCGTTCTCATCGCCGGGAGGGCGTGAGGGTCGGCCGATTGAGCATCGTCCATCGCATGCTTCCTTTCCCGTTCCGGTCGTCGACGGAGCTGAGACCGCACTCCACTTCGGGTCGGCCAGTACCGTACTTCGCCCGGGGCGCGTTCCGGCCGGGGGGACCGGGGCTGCGACCGATACCCACCGGGTACCGCTGCGATACCGGGACCGTCATTGTTCCCGCAGGTGAACGGTGTTCGACTCGACGCATGAACCAGCTCGACAACAAGGTCGCGGTCATCACCGGCGGCAGTTCAGGCATCGGTCTCGCCACCGCACGACGATTCGTCGAAGAGGGCGCGGTGGTCTACGTGACCGGCCGCAGGGAGGAGGAGCTGGCGGCCGCCGCGTCGAAGGCGGGCGCGATCGCCGTCCCGGGCGACGTGTCGGACCCCGCGGATCTCGACCGGCTGTACGACACCGTACGGAGTGACGGCCGCCGGATCGACGTGCTGGTCACGAACGTCGGGACCGGCGGAGCCGCACGGCTCGAAGACGTCACCGACGAGCTCATCGACAGGATCTTCGACGTCAACGTCAAAGGCACGCTGAAGACCGTCCAGAAGGCGCTTCCCCTGCTCAACGACGGCGCGTCGATCGTGCTGGTCGGCTCGGTGTCGGGAAGCACCTCGGCGCCGGGGTTCAGCGTCTACGGCGCCTCGAAGGCGGCGGTCCGCTCCTTCGCCCGGGGATGGGCCAACGAACTCAAGGGACGGAACATCCGGGTCAACACGGTGGCCCCTGGCACCACGGACACGCCCGGCATCGGGGCCGGAGCCGACGCCGACACCCGGCGCGCGTTCATGGCGAACCTTGAGGCGCGGGTCCCGCTGGGCCGGTGGGGGCGGCCGGAGGAACAGGCCGACGCGATCCTCTTCCTCGCCTCCGACCAGAGCAGCTACATCACGGGCTTCGAGCTGGTCGTCGACGGTGGCGCCACCCAGCTCGGTCCCTTCGTCTGAGGAACCCGCACTCCGGTCGCCTGACGAACCCGCGCTCCGGTCTCCCGAGGAGTCCACACTCCTTCCGCCACGCTCTGGGCGGTCCGCACGAACGCCTCACGCGTCGCGGCCGGGACGCCCCCGCGCCAGCTCAGCACGAGCCGGGTCGGGGGCGCGTCGAGGACGGGAACGGCCACGACTGCGGATCCGATGCGATCGGTGGCGCTCACGCCCATCATCACGATCAGTTCACCCATCGCGACCCTGTCGATGATCTCGTCGACCGCGATCGTCGGTGCGTCCGCCGGCTCAAGTCGCCGGAACAGCTCGTCCTTCACGACATCGGCGACCGAAACGGCCGGTTCATCCGCGAGGAGATGATCCGCCGGCAGCAAGACGACTGTCTGCGCCTCGGTGAACTCGGAGAATTCCAGTCCGTCCGGTCCGTCCAGACCGCCGCGGCCGCCGTGGCCGCACATCAACGCGACGTCCGCCGCACCGTTGCGCACCAGCCCGGCCTGGTCCCGGGTGAACACGACCTCGATCTCGGGAGCACCGGGCCGACGGCGATACGCCCGCCGCACCCCGGCCAGCAGCTCCGCCCCGGTGCCCCGCCGCGCGGCCACCACCAACTTGTGCGGGCGGCCGCTGCGTTGGGCGCGCGACACCGCGATGTCCACCGCGGTGAGCGCCTTCCGGCTCTCGGTCAGGAAGACGGCGCCGGCCGCCGTGAGATCGACACGGCGACTGGTGCGCCTGAGCAGTTGAACGCCCATCCGGCGCTCCAGCCTGCCGATCGCCCTGGACAGCGGCGGCTGCGCGATTCCGAGCCGTTCGGCCGCCCGCCCGAAGTGGAGTTCCTCGGCGACCGCGACGAAGTATTCGAGCTCGCGCGTCTCCAGCCGTCCCATGGCTCGGCCTGCCGGCCGCCCCAGGTCGGCACCTTCGTCCCTCACGATTCCGACTCCGGAACCTCGGCTCCCGCAGAAGCGGGACGAAGCATCGCCCGGTAGAGGGCGTCGTGCTCGGGTGAGGCGGGCAGGAGGCCGCGGGCCGGGGTCTCGAAGGACTGCACCAGCAGGGCGACGACACGTCGCCAGGCGTCGGGAGCGGCGCCGGCGGTCGCGTTCACGACGCCGGCGTTGGCCATGTGGATCAGCACCAGGTCCGAGGGGTCGAAGTCCTCGCGCAGACGGCCGGTGGCCTTGGCGCGGCCGATGAGCTCGACCATGCTCTCGTAGGCCTCGTTGCGGCGGCGCTCCAGCGCCTTGGCGGCGGGGAACGTCGTGGTGAGTACGTCGGCGAAGCCGTAGTCGGCGGCCTGCATCGCGCAGGCGCTCTCGATGTAGCCGACGAAGCCGTGCCAGGGGTCGGGGTCGGCGAGAGCGGTGGCGACCGCGTCGGCATAGGCGTCCATGCGGTCGATGAAGACGGCGTCGACCAGTTCCGCCTTGGTGGGGAACCGCCGGAACATGGTGGCGATCCCCACTCCTGCCTCACGGGCCACCGAGGCCATGGAGGCGTTCAGACCGTCCCGCGCGAAGACCGTGCGGGCGGCGGCGATGATCCGCTCCCGGTTGCGCTCGGCGTCACTGCGCAGGGACGGCGCGGTGGGGACGTCAAAGTGCTGGTCACCAGGGGTCATGCAAGGGAGTGTAGCAATCGGATCGCCCTATCCATTTTTGGTGGTACGGTGGATCCGGAGAAACGGAAAGGCCTATCCGTCTCCATGAAACGGATAGGCCTTACCGGATACTGCCCCGCCCTTCGTTCGACCACCGCAAAGGATCGTCATGAGCAGCATCGCCATCATCGGAGCCGGCCCCCAGCTCGGCCTCGCCATAGCCCGCACCTTCGGTTCCCAGGGTTTCGACGTCGCCCTGGTCTCCCGCAACCGGGACAACCTCGACGGTCTCGTCGGCAAGCTCGCCGCGGAGGGCATCACCGCCGCGGCATTCCCCGCGGACGTCCTCGACCGCGACGCACTCGAGAAGGCGCTCCACGACGCCGCCGCGCGGTTCGGCGGCATCGACGTCCTGGAGTACTCCCCGGTGGGGACGTTCGGCGCCACCGCGTTGACCACCCCCACGGAGACCGAGCCGGCGGACGTCCAGCTCCAGATCGAGTTCCAGCTCTACGGCGCCATCGCCGCGACCCAGGCGGTACTGCCCGCGATGCGCGAGGCCGGGGCGGGCACCCTGCTCTACACCACCGGCGCGGGCTCCCTCGACCCCGTGCCGCAGGTCGGCAACGTCAACGCCGCCGCGGCGGCGCTGCGCAACTGGGCGATCAACCTGCACAAGGAACTGGACGGCACCGACATCCAGGCGGCCCACATCGGCATCGACGTCTCCATCGGCACCCCGGCCGTGCCCGGCTTCCCGACGGCCCAGCCGGAGGAGATCTCCCCGGTGTACTGGGACCTGCACACCACCAAGCGCGACCAGGCCGAACTCGTCTTCAGCCTCTGAGCCCGCGCCGGCCTCGCCCCGTCCGACGAGGTGACTTCATGACCTACTCGTACGACCCAGAGATCACGCCCTGGCTCGAGATGCTCCCCAACGGGCCGTTCGCGGACTTCCGTGAGCTGCGCGCCATCGGCGAGGCGGCGGTCCGCAACGGACTGCCGTCCTACGAGCCGGACATCCCGGTCAGCACCCGCGATGTCACCGTCCCCGGACCCGACGACGCACCCGACGTCATGGTCCGCGTCTACATGCCCGCCGAGCGGGACGGCCCGCTGCCGGGCCTGCTGTACATCCACGGCGGCGGCTTCATCATGGGCGGCGTCGAGCAGTTCGACGCCCAGGCCACCCGCATCGCCGCCGAGGTCGGCACGGTGGTGGTCTCCGTCGAGTACCGCCTCGCCCCGGAGAACCCCTTCCCCGCCGGCCTGGAGGACTGCTACGCGGCTCTCACCTGGATCGCCAAGTCGGCGAGCGAACTGGGCATCGACCCTGACCGGCTCGGCATCGCGGGGGAGAGCGCGGGAGGCGGTCTCGCCGCCGCGGTGACCCTCCTCGCGCGCGACCGCGGCGGGCCCGCGCTCTGCTTCCAGTACCTGGGGGTCGCCGAACTCGACGACCGCCTCGGGACGCCGTCGATGTGTGACTACGACGACGTCCCGCTGTGGAACAGCCGTGCCAGTCGGGTCAGTTGGGACTGCTACCTCGGCGGGGGCCGCCGGGGCGCCGCCGACGTGTCCCCCTACGCCGCGCCCGCCCGCGCCCAGGACCTGTCCGGACTGCCGCCCGCGTTCGTCACCGCCTGCCAATACGACCCGTTCCGCGACGAGGACATCGACTACGCCCGACGCCTCGCCCATGCCGACGTCCCCACCGAACTCGCCCTCTATCCCGGCGTTTTGCACGGAGGGATCATTCCGGGGTCCGCGACGGGTGAACGCGTCCTCACGGACACGCTCGCGGCACTGCGCCGCGGCCTCGGCGCCCACGCCACCTCAAGGTGAACCGGAGTGGTCTATCCGGATCGAAACGGATAGACCACTCCGATTGGTTATCCCCATGGAAGGACTCCCATGACCAGCATGTCGTTCGCCGAGGCGGCACGCGTGTGCCTCACCGGCAAGTACGCCACGTTCTCCGGTCGCGCACGACGCGCGGAGTACTGGTGGTTCTCACTGCTCTACGTGATCGCGGCCGCCGTGGTCCTCGGGATCGGCCTCGCCGTCGAGGCCCCGCTGCTCGGGGTCCTCCTGCTGCCGTTCATCGTGCCCATGCTGAGCGTCTCCGTACGCCGACTGCACGACACCGGCAGGTCGGGCTGGCGGCTGCTCATCGCCCTGATCCCCCTTGCCGGCCCGATCATCTACCTCGTGGGCATGACCGTGGACAGCGTCCCGGCCGCCAATCAGTACGGCCCCTCGCCCAAGGCCGAGGGTCACCTCGTCGGCTGAGCCGCAGGAGGCGCTGGAGGCGACGCCGACATCAGCAAGGGCATGAGGACGGCATCCACGATCTCCGCGATGTCGTCGCCGGCGATCTGCCGGCCGCGGACGAGGTGCCAGTGGAGCAGGAGCGCGAGGGCCGCGGAGACCGCGGTCGAGTGACCTTCTGACGGGGCGGTCCGGCGCGGGGGCAGATCGCCGCGTTCCGCCGCGTGCGCCAGTACGCCCTCGACGGCCCGATGCAGGGAGTCGACGTAGCGCTGTCGGACGAGGCCGCACAGCTCGGGCTCCTGGCGGGCGGTGTCGAGAAGCGCCGAGAGCAGATCGACCCGGGAGGTGTCCTGACTGCCGAGGGAGCGGGTCATCGTCGCGATGAGTTCCTCGCGGAGTCGGCCGGGCCCGATCGTGACCGGCACCAAGTCGTCGGTGAGACCGGCGTGATCGAGCGCCTCCGCGGCCAGCTCCGCCCGGGACTTCCAGCGCCGGTACACGGTCGCCTTGCCCACCCCGGCCTGGGCCGCGGCCTTGTCCATGGTCAGCGCCGGATAGCCGCCCTCGACGAGCAACTCCGTGGCCGCACGCAGGATCTGGGCGTCCCGGGCGGGATCGCGTGGCGGGCCGGAGGCGCCGGGGGGACGCCGCAGTCGCGCGCGGGGTTCGGACATGCCGGCTCTCTTCTCGGACTGGGACCACTTTGTATCGAGTCTAGCCGGACTGCTACCGTCCACCGTGAACCCGGAACAAATATGTATCGGGTTCTGTCGACTCTGGATGTGAGGTGGCGTGGTGAAGGCCGTGGGTTTCACCGGATTCGGCGGGCCGGAGGTCATGCGGATACTGGACCTTCCGGAACCGCACGCGGGACCGGGACAGGTGCGGATCAGGGTGACCGCCGCCGCCGTACACCCGTCCGATGTCAACGCACGGCTAGGGGTCATGGCCGAGCACAGCCCCGACAGGTTCCCGCCCGCCGAGGTGTACGTCGTGGGATGGGACGCGGCCGGTGTGATCGACGAGGTCGGCGAGGGGGTGCGTGCCGAACTGGCGGTCGGCGCCGAGGCGATCGCCCTGCTGGAACCGAAGCTGGCGCTGGGGGCGCAGGCGGAGTACGTGGTGGCACCCGCCGATTCGGTGGTCCGCGCACCGCGGGGGGTCGACCTGGCGTCGGCCTCGACCCTGCTGATGAACGCGCTGACCGCCCGGATGGCGCTGGACGCCCTCGAACTGCCGCCAGGGGCGACGGTCGCGGTGACCGGTGCGGCCGGTGCGGTCGGCGGGTACGCGGTGCAGCTGGCCAAGGCCGCCGGGCTGACGGTGATCGCCGACGCGGCGGAGAAGGACCGGGACCTCGTCACCGACCTCGGCGCCGATCACGTACGTCCCCGCGGGGACGGATTCGCCGAACGGGTCCGGGAGCTGTGTCCCGATGGTGCGGACGGGGTCGTCGACGGCGCGGTGATGAACGAAGCGGTGGCCGCGGCGGTCCGCGACGGCGGAGGCATCGCGACCGTGCAGGGGTTCGCCGGGGCCACGGACCGCGGTGTGCGCTGGCACCCCGTGTTCGTCTACGACCGACTCCGGGACACCACGGCCCTGACGGAACTGCGCGACCACGCCGAGTCCGGGACCCTCACCCTCCGCGTCGCGGCGACGTATCCGGCCGAACGGGCGGGAGAGGCCCAGCGACTCTTCGAAGTGGGCGGAGTGCGGGGGCGCCCCGTGTTGCTCTTCTGACCTGGATCACCCCTGGCGCGCGAGGCCGACCGCTCGGGAGATGACCGTGTCGTAGGCGCGGTCCGGCAGGATCCGGCGGAGAGTGATGAGCGGGCGGGCGCCGAAGCCCTTGACGTAGCGGGTCCTGGGGCGGCGGGCGGTGACCGCCTTGCCGATGGCATCGGCGATGACGGAGGGCGGGGAGTTGCGCTTGGCGTTGGCCTCGGAGCGCAGGGAGGAGGCGACGGCGGTGGCCTGGGCGGCGTAGGCGCCGTCGGTGGAGGACTTCTCCAGCTTGTCGGCGGCGATGCCACCCCATTCGGTGGCGATGCCGCCGGGCTCGATGACGACGACGTCGATGCCGAAGGGCTTGGCCTCCAGGCGCAGACAGTCGCTGAGGGCTTCGAGGGCGAACTTGGTGCCGTGGTACCAGCCGCCGAGCGGGGTGTAGATCCTGCCGCCCATCGAGGTGATGTTCACGACGGTGCCGGAGCGCTGGGCGCGCATGTGGGGCAGGGCGAGTTGGGTCAGGCGGATCGCGCCGAAGACGTTGACCTCGAACTGGTAGCGGGCCTCGTCCAGCGGGACGTCCTCGAGAGCGCCGTAGGAGCCGTAACCGGCGTTGTTCACGAGCACGTCGATACGGCCGGTCTCGGCGATGATCTTCTCCACGCCGGCCTGCATGGAGGCGTCGTCGGTGACGTCCATGGCCAGGGGGCGTACGCCGCGGTCGGCGAGCTTGCCCAGGCGGTCGGTGCGGCGGGCGGCCCCATAGACGGTGTAGCCCAGTTCCTGGAGCTTGAGGGCGGTGGCTTCGCCGATGCCGGAGGAGGCACCGGTGACGAGGGCGGTCTTGACTGGCATGGCGCGTTCCTCCACGAGTAAACTGAACTCCGGTTCACCATCTATCGTGAACCATGGTTCATGTTGATGCAAGTGGAGAGGTGGACGATCCCGTGGCCCAGGCCAGGGCGCCGCGCGCCGACGCGGTCCGCAACCGGAAGAAGATCCTGACCGCGGCCGGCGAGCAGATCGCCGTGCACGGGCCCGAGGCGGGGATGGACGAGATCGCCGCCGCGGCGGGCGTCGCGGTCGGCACGCTGTACCGGCACTTCCCCACGAAGACCGACCTGGTCGCCGCCGTCGTCGCCGAGTACGTCACGAGGGTGGCCGACGACGCGGAGGCCACGTACGCCCGTGTCGACGCCGGGGCGCGCGCACTGGACGAGCTGACCGCGTTCCTCGGCCGTGTCGTCGAGGCGTCGGTGACCGATCGCGCCGTCAAGGCCGCCGCGCAGACCCTGGGGGCGGAGCCCGGCGACCGCACCGACGAGGACCGCGCCGGTACGGCCGTCGCGTCCCTGATCCGTGCCGGGCAGGCGGCCGGTGACATCCATCCCGACGTCACCGTCGACGACATCTACCTGCTGTTCTCCACCGCCCCCACCGACCAGCCCGCACCCGCCCGCGCCCGCTGGCTCACCCTCGTCACCCCGGGACTCACCACCGCAAGACCCGCCGCGGCTGCCGGGTGACGGCCGCCGCCCGACAGCACACGGCGAGGGGTGGTCAGCCGGTGGCGGGGGACATGAGGATGCGGGCGGTGCGGTGGGTGATGGTCCAGCGGCCGTTCTCGGCGCGGTAGTGGTCGTCGAGTTCGACGACGTGGCCGGAGTTCGTCAGCGGGTACAGGGCCGGGCCTTCGTCGACGGGGGTGGGGCCGCCGTGGCCGATCAGGAGGATGGTGCCCTGAGCGGTGTCGTCCCCGATGATGTGGAAGTGCTGGTTGGCGATGAGGTGGCGGATCGTCACCTCGGGACCCGGGCGGGCGTTGAGCGCCTCCAGGATCTCGGCATGACCGCGCAGCTTCTGGCCGCGGACGTCGTAGTGGGCGTCAGGGGCGAACAGGGTGAGCGCCTCCTCGTACTCCCGGCGGTCGTAGTGGTGGAAGAAGGCGGTGTTCAGCCGGGCCAGCGCCCAGGCGGTGGCGTCCTCGGAGGTCATGCCGTCACGCCTTCGCGGGCGCGGTGTCGGGGCTGGTGCGGCTCTTGAGCACGAAGTCGAACTCCATGGTCCGGTACGGGACTTCGAAGCCGGCCTCCGCGATGTCCTTCGGGTCCTCGTGCAGCGTGGTGTCCGCCTGGAGGGCGGGATGGGCCAGCTTCGCGCCGACGAAATCGACGGGGATGACCGGGTCGCCCTTGAAGTAGATCTCGCCGCGCCAGGGGGTGACCAGGTCGGAGTGGTGGACCTCGTAGTGGATGTGGGCGGGGCGGAAGAGGCTGCGGCCCAGCGCGGCGGTGGCCTCGACGGCCTCGTCGATGGCCATGACATTGGCGTCGGCGTAGGCGACGGGGGTGATGGTGGTGAAGGAGTAGCGGCCCTCGTCGTCGGTGAACTGGTGGCCGCGCAGGTTGAACTTGGGCACTCCGTCGTCGTACATGCCGGAGTAGTCGCCGTTGTTGGCCGCGTGGTAGATCTCCACCTTGGCGCCCGCGAGCGGCCGGCCGTTGCCGTCGAGGACGCGGCCGGTGACGATCAGCGGGGTGCCGGGCTCGTCGTCCCGCATGGGCAGGGTGCCGGGGTTGCCGATGCGCGGGGATCCGGCGAAGAACGTGGGGCTGTTGACCTCCTCGCCGGGGGTGTAGCCGTCCTGGCCTCCTTGGAAGATCTCGCTGTACATCGGCATGGCGACCAGCGCGAGGGGCGCGCCGGTGGCCGTCTGGATCCGCTGGAGGACGTCGGCGGCCGCGTTGAGGTCGTCGAAGGTCAGGCCCTCCTCGTCACGCAGCCGCGCCAAGGCGTCCTTGAACGCCTCGACCAGCCGTATGGCACGCGGGTTGACCAGTGCGGGATCGACGTAGGACGGATCGGTGGTCGTCGTGGTCATGTCCGGTCTGCTCCTCGAATGGGTGGGGGGGATTGCTATTCGGTCGGCGACAGGGTGAGGGCCGGCGGGGGTCGGCACCGCGGGGTGGGCCTTCGGAGCCGGGCGTCGGTGACCCGGGCGGAAGCGAGCGCGCGGGAGGTCATGAGTCCGCCAGGTGCTTGCCGAAGAACGCCTCGATCCGGCGCCAGGCGTCGGCGGCGGACTCCGGCTCGGGCCCGATCCCCGCGATGCGGGTGAGGGGGCGGAGCGGGCGCGGCGCGTTCTCGGCGTCGTTGAGGAAGGAGTGCCCGGCGGCCGGATACTCCTTCACGTCATGCGGTACGCCGACTGCCGTCAGGGCGGCCTCCAGCCGGGCCGCGGCCCCTCTGAGCAGGCGGTCGCGACCGCCGTAACTGGCCACCACCGGGCAGGACTTGGCGAGGGCGTGCTCGGTTTCCTTGGGTACGAGGCCGTAGTTGACGGAGGCCGCGTCGAACGCGCCCTGTCCCGCGGCGATCAGCGCGAAGCTTCCGCCCATGCAGAAGCCGATGACACCGACCCGTCCGGTGCAGTCCGGGTGCCCGGCCAGTGTCCGGCGCGCGGCCTCCAGATCGGCCCAGGCGCGGCCGCGGCCCGAGGTGGCCGCACGCATCGTCGGCACTAGGCAGCGCCGGGCGCCGCCGTCGGCGAACAGGTCGGGCATCAGCGTCAAGTAACCGGCCTGCGCGAGCCGTTCGGTCTGCCGCAGCATGACGTCGTCCACGCCCAGGGCCTCGTGGACTACCACGACTCCGGGCCAGGGGCCGTCACCCTCGGGCCGGGCGAGATGGCCGCGCAGCCGACGGGAGCCGCCGAGAGAGGTGCCGAGGGCAGTGAGATCGACCGATTCGGGAGGGGGCATCGGGTCCTCTGGCTGGGGGGTGAGAGCGGGGGGTGATGGCTCGCTAACCGGGCCGGGCGTTCCATTTTTTGAATACGCAGCTCTGAGGGGCCTGTTGCGGCTGCGCGCCAGGTGGCGAAGGATTCAGTGAATAACGTTTACTAACTTGGTGAACACTGTAAACCAAGAGTGTGGGGAGCGGAACCCGCGACAGTGGGCCCGATCAGTTTTTCGACAGGCCGACGTGGGGCCTGGAGACTGTCCCCGACCACTGATCAGGAAGGGTGGGGTGCCGATGAGCGCGTCGCAGGGCGCGGCGAAACGCGTGCCGAACCGCTGGGGCGAGGGCGGGCGGCTCCGTGAGGAGATCCTGTGCGCGGCCTCCCACCTGCTGGAGGAGGCCGGAAGCCCGGAGAACATCTCGCTGCGCGCCATCGCCCGCGAGGCGGGGGTGACCGCGCCCGCGATCTACAAGCACTTCCAGGACAAGGCCGAGCTGATGTGGACGCTGCTCGACACCGTCTACGCCACCATGGCCGAAAGAATGCGGGCCGCACGACAGTCCGCGCCCGCCGGGGACGCCTGGGCCGGCCTGCGTGCCGTCGTCGACGCCTACTACGGCTTCGCCTTCGACGAGCCGCGCCGGTACGAACTCCTCTTCCGCGTCGGCCCGTTGCTCCCCTCGCGGCCCGAGTCCATCCCGCACCCCATGGAACACGTGCTGGACGCCTGGCGCGAGGCCGTCGCGCCCTATCTGCGCGAGACGGAGGGGATGAGTGTCACGGACGACGAGCAGGTGGCCAAGCTGCTGTGGAGCGCGCTGCACGGCCAGTTCGGGCTGTGGTGGAACGTGTCGGACATCGCGCGGCCCAACGCACTCGCGGACGCGCGGGAGACCCTGCTGCTCGCTGTCTTCGGCCGCCTGTGACGCGACGCCTGTCCGCGAGGGACTTCTCGAAGCGGTTGATCTCGTCGTAGCGGCGCTCGATCTCCTCGGGCGGGGCCAGCTC
>NZ_JBEYVC010000086.1:0-42068 GCF_040643855.1 Streptomyces sp. NPDC047072
GCCCGTCGGCGTGACATCCAGGCGCATACGCCCGCGCGCCAGCAGCTGAAGCGCGAACAATGCGGCCGCACCCCAGAATTGGCAGCTCTCATCACCTACACCGTCGATACGGCAGCGGGCCAGGACTGCCACGGCCTCGTCCAGGGGCATCCACCAGTACGGGACCCGCGCCGAGCGGATCCCGTCACGCTGCGCCCGCACCACCGTGGTCTCCCGCTCACCGAGCACCGCACCCTCGGGCACCGTCAGCTTCTCGGGCGGCCCCATCGTCGCCGTCGGCCGCCAGAACACCATCCGGCCTTCCCGCGGCGGATCACCGGGATCGAACGCGGCCGCATAGTCGGTCAGGCGGAATCGGCCCACAGCCGACGAACTCCCTTCACCCACGCTGCCCTTCAGCTACAGCAACAAGGCAGCGGACACTCGCCAGTGTGCCGTCGTCCGGAGTGCTCCACGTTGATTGCGAATGAAGAGACCCGAATGAGTGACAGACGTGCTAGCCGACGGTGCGCCGGACCCAGGTGGGCCACGGGCTTGCTGGCCCCGGACCGTCGGCGGTCTGCGCGCGGGACAGCTGGTCCACGGATCACACCGCATGGAAGGACGGCAGCTGGCACGGCTGTCGAATGCGCATCGGACTCCCTCACCCTTCGCTGCGAGGGGACCGTGCCGGCCATCGCATGCCGATCTCGTCGAGTTCCTTGATGCGCGCCGCAGTAATCGTCCCCTTTTTGTAATCGGTGCGCTGACGGCTGATCCAGGACCCGAGCCGCAGTTCCTTCGGTGGATCGGTGACGTGCTTAGAAGGGATCTCCAGGTGATGATGAGCGCGGAAGAACTCACTGGCAGCAGTATAGTGATCACGCCATGATGTCTCCTTGACGTCCCATATCATTCCGAGCGCATCGAGCTCCGAGATACGGTCGTCTGTCAGTTTTCCGCTGGCTCGGCGTTCTCGCACCTTTGCGATCCAGGCTCCGAGTCTGAATTCTTCTCCATTGGAGTCGGTGAATGTATGGCGGGCCTGTATGTTCAGGTGGCCGAATTCCGCGTGGTACAAGCGAGCAACGGCAACACCCTGCTGCCACCCCCGTTCAAAGGCTCGGACCAGCTTCACACCCAGGCTTTCGAGTGCCGCAGTACGTTCAGCGCTGAGCCTGCCCGCTTCCATGTCGGCGCGCTGGCGGCTGAGCCATGCGCCGAGGTCGACGTCGCCGCCGGGCGCAGGGACGATGTGGCGTGTCGGCATATCAAGGTTGCCGTGGCTGGTGTGGTATGCCTGCGCGGCTTCGAAATGGCGGCGCCACGTTTCTTCGTGCGGCCTCCATATCATTCCCAGGGCGTCGAGTTCGGCGATCCTCTCCCGGAGCATCGTCTTGTACTGATCGCGCCTGCCCACCAGCCACATTCCCAGAGGGAATCCTTCGGAGCCGTCCTGCGTTTCTTCGACATAGTCGCGATGGACCCGAAGATGGCCATGTCGGCGGTGGTAGGTGCGGGCCGCTTCAAGGCCCTGTTTCCAGTCTTCCGCGAACACCGACCACACCATGTCCAGCTCGTCCAGCGCCTCACGCTGCCGATCGGACAGCTGCTTTTGCCGGCCCCGGAGGCCGTTGATCCAGGCGCCGAGGCGAATCGGGTCGGGCCCCGCGGTGACGTAACCATGGGGGACGCGCAGGTCCCCGTGCTCGGCACGGTACTTGGCCGCGGCTTCAAGGCGCCGTGCGAAGTTCTCGTCGAGGGCGTCCCAGACCATGCCGATCTCTTCGAGCTGGGCATGCCGGGCCGGCGACAGCCTGCCGGTGCTGTGGAGCTGGCGGACCCACTGGACCCACTGTCCCAGGGCCAGCCCGGATTCGGTGACGAAGTCTCTGCGGACTAGCAGGTCGCGGTGCTCGGCGGCGTAGTCGATGAGGGCCCCGACGTGCTCTTCCCACGAGGCGGTGGTGGAGCGGACCGCCTTCACCGTGATCGCCTCAGCGAACCGGTGGGGCACCGGTATGCCGTGGACCTGGAGCCACTGAGGGAGATCCGCAAGAGTCTCCCGGGACTGGTACCCCCTGCCCAGCTCACGGCGACGGGCTTCCAGCTCCGCACCGAGAGCTTCGTCATGGGCGGCCAGCGCGCTCACTACCTGCCACACAGGACTGTAGGCGGAGTCCTGCAGGGCGCTGACGGGGTCCTGCCCGGGTTCCATCAGGACCGGGACGAAGATGTAGGCGGTCTTGTCGTTCCTGCCGCCCAGCCGCAGTGCCCGGCCGACGGCCTGAACGGTGTCGATCGTGGATTTGCGGGCGTCGATGAAGGCCACGCCGTCAACGGCGGGCGCGTCATACCCCTCCGAGAGGACCCGCGCGTTGGAGATGACCACCCGGTCCAGGCTCTTGTCCGTCAGCTTCGCGAGCTCCGCGCGCCGTTGCGCCCGGGTCTGGGAACCGCGGACGTAGCCGGTCGTCAACGTGTCCGCCGGCCCGAGCAGAGCGTCGGCCGCGGGAAGGGTCTGGGCGAACCAGCGTGCATCGGCCACCAGACGGTGATAGGTGAGCATGCGCTGGACGTCGAACTCGCGTGCTGCCCGCAGAACCGCGACCTGACGTGCCAGCATGGGCGCGGATATCGCGGACGGTCCGAGCTGCAGGAAGGTGCTGCTGTCGCGTTCGGTGGCAAGGCGGTGCATCTCCTCGTCTGTGACGACGGAGACGATGACCCGGTAGTCGGCCAGGAGCCGGCGTTCCCGGGCTGCCGCGAAGCTCAGCCGGTGCCCGACGCGGCCGAAGATCCGTTCGTCGTCCATGCTGACGACCTCGGATGCCTGGCCCTCGCGCACGCTCACCAGGCGTGGCGTAGCCGTCATGTAGAGGCGTTTGAACGCGGGCACCAGCTCGTCGTCGTGCATGGCCGACCATTGCCGGTCCGCGAGTCCGACCGAGCGGTGAGCCTCGTCGACCACGATCAGCTTCCACGGCTGCACACCCCGGTACTGGTGCGCAGCAACCAGCTTCGGCAGGCTCTGATACGTGATGGCCACGGTGCTGCGGCCCCGCCTCGTGCGCAGCAGCTCGGCCAACTCGCCCGGGTCGGAGGTGACCTCGATCTGACGCGCGCTCAGTTCGTCGGCCGTGTCGCGGTCCGTGACCTCCCGGTCGCCGCACACCGCGATGATGCGGCCCAGCGCCTCGCGTCCGAGGGCCTCCAGCCAGGCTGCGAGCGTCTGGGCGATCAGATCGAGCGTGGGCACCACGATCAGTACCGGCTCGGACGGCGACACCAGCCGTGCTACTTCGGCTCCGACCCGGGTCTTCCCGGTGCCGCACGCCATGACGTTGGTGACGCGCCGCGCCGAGAGGAGTTCCTTCCTGAGGTCCTCCAACGCCTCGCGCTGGTGATCCCACAGGGGTGATGCTGCAATGGCCACGTTCGCTGTCTCTGCTTTCGATGTCTTAGGAGTAGGCGCCTTGCCGGCGCCGACCGTTGTGTTGTGGCGGGCCGGACCTCGGGCCTGGTGAAACCGAGATGAGCGGTGTTCCCGCCGCTGAGGAGCCGTAGGTGCTGTCGGTCCGCTTCCGGATGCCGCTGAGGATGTGTACGGACATCCGGCATCCCCACCAGGACCGGGGAGGTGTTCCTCCGGTGGGAGGGCGGTTCCGGGTGCACACCGGCAGGAGCGCCCGGAACCGGTCAACGGGGGAGGGACCGGCCGGCGTCATACCGCCCGTGCTCGGCGGCCCCCGCCGGGCTCAGGTGTACTCGCGGACGAGGGTGGTGTCGACCGCTTCGAGGTCGAGCTGCCAGCTGATGCCGTAGTGGTCGCTGGCGGAGCCCGGGTCCACTCGCTCGTACGACCGCAGCGCCGGAAGCAGGGCAGGGGTGACGTGCGCCTGGTCGACGCGCAGCAATCCGGCCTTGCCGGTCGCCTGCCGGTCCTGGAAGTGACCGCCCACGTCGGTGAACTGTCCGTCGCGGAACCTCTTGCCCACGATGCGGTTGCCGCGCCAGGGCTCGTCCTCACTGTCGCGCGGCAGGCACCGGGAGGTGCGGTTGTACGGCTGGACGGCCTCCCAGTCGATCTCCGGGTCCTCCAGCGGGCAGTGGTTGATGTCACCGGCCACGATTCCGATACCGCCGTACCGGTAGGCCCGCGCGATCAGCAACTGCGCCTCCGTCGCGGCGACTTCAGCCGAGTACGGGGTCAGGTGCGTGCTGATCGCGACCAGCGGAGTCGGGAGTGGCCGCTTGAGGCCCAAGGGAGTGAAGCGGGGGGCGCAGTAGCCGTGGTGCATGTCGGTGACGGAGTACTTGGTCTCCGTGTCCAGCCGTTCCAGGAGCGCCGGGTCCCAGGCGACCGCGGTGTTCAGGTTACGGGACGGCGCGACGACCAGGCTCAGGCCGAGCGCCTGCTCAGCGGCCTCGGCCTTGTCGGGGTCGGCCAGCCAGTCGACCTCCTGCAGGAACAGCAGGTGCGGTCGGACACGGCGGATGACCTTGAGCAGGCTATCCCAGCGTCCGTCCCGGTCTGCTCCGTACTGGGCGTTCTGGCTCATGACAGTCAGCATGGTTCTCCTCGTTGAGGTCGGGGCCGTAGGGCAATGCGCGTGACGTCCAGCACGGATTCCCGAACGCTCGGTCGGGCCCTCGGCCGTCGGCGGGGCGGCGCGGCGGTGCCGCTCATGCGGCCGCACGGTCGATGGCGGCGAACCGAAGGCAGACGAGCTCCTTGTCATCGGCCTGCTTGTAGCGGGGCCAGCGGCGCCCGTCGGGATCGGCCGCCTCGGTGTCGTGGATGGCGCGCACGACCTTGTCGGGTCCGTCCGTGAGACAGGCCCGGGCCATCTCGTCCCAGGTGGCGTACATCCCGTACTCCTCGACGGCGGCGCTGGCGCCGTCGGTCATCGCCAGGATGTCGGCGAGCTCGGCGAGGGGCCATGAGCGCACCACGGCGTGTTGGGCCGCCTCGGGTACGGCTTCGGCGACCCAGTACCCGCCCGGTACACCGTTGTTGAGGTGGCGCAACTGGTGGGCCCGGAGCTTCTGCAGCAGCGCCCGGTGCTCGGGCGCCTGGAAGCCGCGGCCTTCCTTGAGCCGGCTCTGGTACTCCGCACGCTCGGGGAGGCCGGCGACCAGCCGGGCGAGCCGGTCGTCACGCACCGCGTCGACCGCCCCGCCGATGGTGCGCGCGATCACCGGGGTGTCCGCCAGGACGAGGGCGTCGACCTGTTCGCCGTGGCGCCGCACGATAGCGACGGTGGCGGCGGGAGACTCCCCAGGGACCAGACCGTGTGCACCGGTGATCCAGCCGATGGCCTGCTCAAGGATCTGACGCAGGTCCGCCCCGGGGTCAGCGGCGAGCAGGGAGGCCACACGGTTGCCGAGGGTCTCGGCGTACCAGCCGCCGCGGGGCTCGTCGTCGGTGACGGTGGAGACGCCGTCCAAGACGATGACGGCTCCCGGGGCGCGGACGATGCGGTCCTCGCTGGGGCGGCCTACGCCGGCGAGCTCTCCGGTTGTCAAGGCGAAGCCGTTGTGATTCATGGGATGTCGTCTTTCATCGATGGAGGAGTGGTCGGGAAGGAACAACGCCGAAGGAACTGCCACGTGGACACGGCGCGCCCCGGCGTTCCGGGCGCGCGCCGAAGTGAGGGCCGCACCGCGGGGCGCCCGTGAACGTCATGTTCGGCGTGGGCGATTTGATGCGGGTCGGGCGGTGCTGGTCAGCCGCTGGTGATCTCCGCGCAGGTGGCGCGGATCTGCTGGTCGTGGTGCTGCCCGGTGCCCAGAAGCGAGGTGACCAGGGCGCTGGCCGTGAGCGTCTCCCGCGCAAGGGCGGCGGCCTCCTGTTCGCGGCCCGTTCGGTGCAAGAGGACCGCGAGGTCCGCCTGTGCCCTGAGCGTGTGCGGATGCTCGTAGCCCAGGGCTCGGGCGCGGGCGGCGGCCAGTTCGCCGGCGACCGCCAGGGCCTCGGCGTAGCGTTCCTGGTCCCGCAGGAGGCGCACCATCAGATGCTGTGCGGCCAGGGTGGTGCGGTGCCGGCTGCCGAGAACTCGGGTGAGGGCCTCGGCCACCGATCGCAGGACCTTGTCCGCGTCCGGTGCTGCGGTCCGTTGCAGAACCCAGGCCAGGCTCAGCCGCGCGGAGAGGGTCTCCTCGTGGGCGGGCGGCAGCCCGGCTTCGGCGCGGCGGACGGCCTCCCGGGCGAGGGTCTCGGCCTCCTCCCACCGTCCCTGTTCGCCGACGGCTTCGGCCAGGCGCGCCAGCGCCCCGATCGTCTCGGCCGCCGTAGGCCCGGCGAGGTCCTCGCAGCCCTCCAGGACCCTGCGCAGCCGGGCCTCGCCCTCGGCCCACCGTCCCCGCCCGTACGCGACCAGGGCGTGATCGTGCAGGACCTTCAGATACGGCAGGCCGCCTGCCGCACCGGACTGCTCCAGCGCACCCAGAACGTGCGCGAACAGGGCGTCGGCGCGTTCGAAGACCCCCTCACGCAGAGCGCGTTCGGCTCTGGCCCGCAGACACTCAAGGAACATCTCGGTCCCGTCCTCGATTCCGGAGGCCGTCGCGGCGGGGCCGCGGTCGCCGGCCGGCGTCACGTGGGGCAGGGGGAGGGGGAGCAGCAGGGTGCGGGTGAAGCCGGCCGCGCCGCGGCGGCGGTAGAAGCCGTGCGCGTCGTTGCCCTCGATGACGCTGACCCGCAAGACGCCGGCACCGTGGGAGCGGCAGTGGGCGTCGGCCGCCTCGATCAGCAGACGTCCCAGCCCGCGCCCCCGGGCCTCGCGGGCGACCACCAGGGTCTCCAGGACGCCGACGTGGTTGCCCAGCTTCCATGATCCGGCTGCCGGGACGATCCGGACGAAGGCGTAGCCGAGGAGCCGGTTCTGCTCACGGACGGTGAAGATCTTCGACAGCGCCTCTTCCCACCAGGCGAGGTATTCGGCGCGGCGGATCTGCCAGGACTCGTCCGCGGATCTCACCTCGCCGAGGTCGCCGAGATGGGGCGCGCTGGCCACATGGTGGGCCAGGAGCTCACCCCACAGCGGGGCGAGGTCGTCGATCGCCGTGGCCGGATGCTCGGCGAGCACGGCCTCGGTCGGGGGTATCGGTGGTGTTGACGGCGGCATGACGCGGTCGCTTTCCCTGTCGTGTCGGGATGGAGGTGGGCGAGCCGGGGCGCGACGAGCTGCCGCGCCCCGGATGTGGTCGGGCCTGGGCGGTCAGGAGTAGGAGGCGCCCAGCGGGATCACGCTGACGGGGTCCCAGGAGATCTCCCACGCACTCTTGCCGTTGCCGCGGGCGTGCTCGCGGAACTCGACCTCGACCAGGTGGACCCGGTCCACATGGACGGGAGCGTGGCTGGGACTGATCTTGCGCAGGGCGCTTTGCAGCGGGTCGCTGTCGGCGGTGTCCCAGCTGTAGCCGAGGGACATGTGGGGACGGCCGCCCTCGTGCTGGAGCACTGCCGGGCCGCGGGCTTCGACGAACGCGTCCTGGACGCTCCCCTTGAGGTCGATGAGCGGTTCGTCAGGTGTGAGGTCCAGCAGTGCGCCGGCTCGGTTGGCGATGGGGGAGCCGGCTTGCACCTGGAAGGGGGTCGTGTCGGTGAGGCGGTGGCGCAGGGCCTCGATGAGGTCCTGGCGCTCGGCGGCGGTGATGTTGTCCGCGGTGGTGTCCGCGACCATCTCCACGGTCGTGTGCAGCAGCCCGCCGTTCAGGAGGACGATCGGGTACGGGCGCATCGCCTGGTGGCAGGCCGAGGTGAGCTGCGCGAGCTGGTGGTCGACGGACAGGTCGGGCAGCAGGTAGGCGTGCAGGATCCGGGCGCCGTCCCGCCAGGGCCCGTTTTGGAACCGGGGTTCGAATTTCCTCATCCGCGGCCACCGCCGTCCACCCTGGTGACGCCCGCCGCATCACTGCCGCGGCGTATGCCGAGCGGCACTGCGGCGATCACCGTCCAGGTGTACTTGTCGCGCCAGGCCTGTTCCTGGTCGACGAGGACGGCCCGCGTCACCCGCACCCGGGGCCGGGGCGGGCGGAGCTTGGCCAGGGCCCGGGACAGGTCGTCGTGGTCCCACCGGGCGTTGCTGTAGGCCAGGCTGAGGTGGGGCCAGAACCGGTCGGGGGCCATCGGCATCGCCTCGGTGCCGACGATGCTCTCCGTCACCTGCCGCAGTGCCCAGAACAGTGCGGAGATCCCCTCTTCGGGGTAGATCGCCGGGACGACGCCGTTGTGGATGGCCTGCGCCGGTCCGATCTCGATCTCGAACGGCTCGATGCCGGCCAGCGCCGGGCGTGCGGCGTCGGCGACGGCGGCCGCCACATCGGGGGTCAGCGGGCCGATGGACTGCAGCGTCGCGTGCAGCCACTCGACCGGCACCGGACTCAACTCCGGATGCCGGTCCAGGAGTTCGGTGTGGGCGCGGACGTAGTCGTGCACGGCCGGCTGATCGTCGAACAAGAGGTGCCAGTGGGCGCGGCGTTGCCCCTCGGGCCAGTGGTGGGTCTCCCAGAAGTCACGCATCATGCCTCCACGAGGTCGGGCTGGATATCGACGAAGACCAGGAGGCGGTCGGATGCCTCCCGTAAGCGTTGCGGTCGGCGAGACGCCGTGGGGACGCGGCGCGCTCCTGAGCTGCGGGTTTGACGGTCCGAGCCCGGCGGCATGAAGCTGGCCCGCTTCCGGTGCGGCCGCAGGGCACTTCGGACCGGCACGAGGCGACAAGGGGCAGCAGCGCCGTCGCTGTTACCAATTCCCTGCGGGGCGAAGCACTCGAGGCTGGTCGGGCGGGTCACAGCCAGCCTCCGTCGCGGGGGAGTTCGGTGACCGGCTGGCGTCGGGCCGCGGGCAGCCCCAGCTGTTCCCGGGCGGCGTGCACCGCCGCAAGCTGTTCCCGCCCGCCCGGACCCCAGTCGAACAGCTCGGCGATCTGCTCGGGCGTGGCCAGCACACGGCTGTACGTCTGCCCGGTCGCCGGGTCGGATGCCACCGGGGCGCAGTGAGTGAAGGCCGCCGCCATCCGGACCCGGGCGCCGCAGCCGGGCTCGTCGTGCAGGTAGCCGACGGCGATTGGGGAGCCGATACGGATCTGTGCCTCTTCGGCTGCCTCCCGTGCCAGGACCGCCGCCGGGTCTTGATGGTCGGTGCTCTCCGGGCGGCCGCCGGGCAGACAGGCGGAACCGGTGTCCTCGCCGATCAGCACCAGAGCCCGGCCGTCCGGAGCGAAGATCCACCCCCAGCACTGGATGACGGTCAGCTCGGAGGGCACCGGACCGGTGCGCCACGGCCACAGCTGTGGCTTGCGGGGCGTCCGCAGGACCAGCAGTGCGTCGAGGACGCTGGGGGCGCTGGGATGTCCGTCTTCGAGGATGGCGGCGCCGCTGCCGTTGATCCGCGCGCGCAGCGCGGCCAGGGCGCGGCGGGCGTCCCCCGCCGTCATGTGCTCGCCCAGCAACGCCGGTTCCACCCAGTCAACGCCGGTGACTTCCCGGCCGGGAGGCTTCAGGGTACGGATCTGCCCGGTGCTGAGGGTTCCGCCGTCGAAGACGTAGATCAACTCTCCGGGGAAGTGCATGTCCGGGAGACCGGGTGCGGTCGGCGGAATCCAGTCCACCGCGAGGCAGTGCGTGAACGTTGAGGTGAGACCGAGCTCCTCGTGTACCTCGCGGCTGAGTGCGGCCGACGGAGCCTCGCCCGCCTCCATCCCGCCGCCGGGGAGCAGCTGGGTGTCGCTGTAGTCGAGCGACTCGAGCAGCACGCGCCCGCGCTCGTCGGTGAACAGTACGGACACCGCCGTCCACAGAGCCGCCCGGGACGCGCCGTAGGCGGCCGGCGGCATCACGGTGGTCGAGGCCGGGGCCGGATCGGGAAGGGCGGGGACAGTATCGGGGTCGTTCATGGTCACGCTCCGGTAGGAGTGGGCATGGCCCGAAGGCGACGGATGGGGGACAGCAGGAGCACGACGAACCCGCCGGACGTGGCAAGCGCCGCCACGCTCATCGACGGGAGCAGGCCGACCACGGAAACGAGCCCGCCCGCCGCGAGCGCGCTCAGGAAACGGGGCCCGAACGTCAGCCACGTGCCGATCGCGTGCTGCCGCCCCTGGAACCGGGCCTCGCACACGCCCTGACGCACCGAGCGCTGGGTCGAGCCGTGCGCGGTCGCCCCCAGGAACCGGGCGGTCACGCACCCGCCGATGACGACCTGCCAGCCCAGGCCCGGCCCGGCGAACAGCACCGGCACCAGCACCAGGGGCTGCAGGGCCAGCGCGCACAGCAGCAGCGGGCCCACCCCCCACCAGGTGCCGCGCGGCCGCGCCAGGCGCCGGCCCGCCAGCGCACCGACCACGCCGCCGACGCTCGCGCACCCCATCACCACCGCGAGGACCACCGGCGACCAGTGCAACTGCCGCACAACGTAGATGAGGAAGAGCACGTCCCACGCGGTGAGCGCGAGCGCGAGGGCGGTGTTCGCCTTCACCACCGGCCACAGCACCGGATGACGGATCACGTAGGCGAGCCCCTCGCGGATCTCGCCCAGCAGCGTGCTGCCCTCCGGCCGGGGCCGCGGCGGCGGCTCCGGCGTCCGGATCCGCGTCATGCACCAGGCACTGACGGCGTACGAGGCGACGTCGGCGAGGATCGCGCGGCTCGTGCCCAGCAGCGCGATCAGCCCGGACGCCAGGTAGCTGCCCGCGGCGTCCGTGAAGGAGAACAGGGCGCCCATCTTCGAGTTGGCGGCCGCCAGGCGCTCGCCTTTGGCGAGCGATGGCAGGTAGCTGATGCCGGCCGTGGACGAGAGGTCGTTGACGGCCGCGAGCAGCAAGCCGACGACGCACAGCAGCGGCAGCGACAAAAACCCCAGCCAGGCGCCGAGCGGCACCATCAGCAGCAGGACACCGCCCGCTGCCTTGCCCCAGGTCAGCAGGGCAAGCTTGCGGTGCCGGTCGACCACCGCGCCGCCGAACAGAGCCGTAACCGCGGGTGGGAACCGCTGAGCCGCATACAGCACGCTCATCTCGAACGGCGACGCCTTCAGCGTGATCAGCGCCAGGCTCGGCAGCGCGACCGAGGTGACCGCACCGCCCAGCACCCCGACCGCGAGCCCGTTGTTGTACAGCGCCAGATCCCGGCGCACCCGCTCCTCGGCCGCCGCCGGCGGAGAGGTCGCGGCGGTAGTGCGGGGCAGGGGCTCATCGGAGGCCGTCACGCAGCACCTCCTGCGCCTCGTCCAGCCGGTCCAGCAGCATCAGCGCGGCCTCGTGACGGGCCCGCGCATAAACCTCCAGCGACGCGGTCATCTCCTCGGGCGCGTCCAGGGGCTGCGCCAGCGGGTAGGTCGAGGCCAGCATCGACACACAGCCGACGACCACCACGGCGAGCAGGTCTTCCCACCGGACGCCGGGATGGACATCGCGGTAGGCGGCCAGGAGCCGGGACAGGCCCGACAGCCACGTCTCCCACCCGCGCAGCAGCGAGCGCGGGTCGCAGCCGATCCGGGCGATCTCCCAGGCGGTGTAACGGGCCCTCGGCGCCTGGAAGTCGACGACGCCGGCCACCCGCTCCCCGCGCAGCAGCACGTTCGGGGAGGCCAGATCCCCGTGCGGGATCTGCACCGTCAGCTCCGGCAAGGCCTCCAGAAGTTTCGCGAGTCGGCCGAAGGCGGCCAGCCGCTCCCGGCACGCTTCCACCGCCCATCTCTCGAACTCGCGGGACTCCTGCCTGCTGTCGTAGGCGGTGATCATGCGCTGGAAGCGTGCCTGGTTGCCCGGCAGATCGCAGACGCCGGCCCCCGGCTGCTGCACCGGCCGGGCGGCTGGGTGGCTGGCGAGAAGACGGTGCAGCTGGCCGACCACCGCACCGACGGCTGGCCAGCGTTCGCCCGTCAGAGCGCCCTCCGCAGTCTCCGCGTCGGGCACGTAGGTCCACAGCGACATCGCCACCCGACCACGGGCCTCGATGAGATCCCCTTCGCGCGTCCGCAGGACGGCCGGCACCAGGGCCCCACCCTCGCGCGCGAACTCGGCGAGTTCCACCGCCGGCAGCTCTCGTTCCAGCAGCTGATGGCCGGGGTAGACCTTGGCGAACCACAGGCAGCCGTCACGGTCGGCCACCCGGAAGTTGCGGGTGTTCGTCCCCGCCTGGATCTGCGCGACCTCCGCCGGCTGGATGCCGTACGCCATGCTCAGCGTTCCCGCGACCAGCGCGGCCAGTTCCTCGCTTCCCGTCACCGCGGTTCCCTCCCGGACACCGGCTCTGCGCATACGGTGGGTTCTCCTTGTCGAAGGTGGTCGAGGGCGGCGGTGAGCGTCTGCTCGCGGGTGAGCGTGCTGGTGTCGATGACATGACCGTGGGCGGGAGGCCAGGACCGGGCCGCGTTGAGGTAGTCGTCCGGGCGTCGCAGCCGGTAGGCGCGGATGTGCGAGGCGCGCCGCGGGTCCTCGCCCAGTGCCAGGGCCGAGGCGATCCGCTCGTGAAGCACGGCGGGTTCGGCATGCACCGCGAGGTGACAGGCGGCCGCGCAGGCGTCCAGCGCCGCCAGCATCCGCAGCGCCCGGTCTCGGCCCAGGACGTTCATCGGGACGATGACCGGACCGCCGGTGTAGGCGTACAGACCGGCGATGAAGGAGACGACGGTCGCTTCCCACGGCAGATAGTCCTGGTAGTCCGGCTGCTCGCACCGATGCCCGCGCAGCGCGGTGCGCAGCGCGCTGCCGATGCCCTCCGGGTCGCCTACCACCGCCCCGTCGAGCCGGGTGGCGAGAGCGGCGGCGAGCGTGCTCTTGCCCGCACCGAACGCACCGTTGACCCACACGATCACTTTCTGTCTCCCCCGCTCCTGAAGTTCTCTTCGCACAAGGGGGCCGCCGGGCCGGCCTGCGCCCCTCCGGGCGACAGGGCAGGGTGCCGCGGCCGCGGCGGCACCCGGCGGCCCGTTCGTTACGCGCCGTTGGCACTGGTGCCCGGCCCGTAGTCCAGCGACGGGACCGGCCCGAGGGCGACGGTCATCCAGAGCACGGCTTCGTCGCGGAAGGAGTGTCCGACCGGATCCGTCCCGCTGCGGTCGTCGAGGCTGAAACCGGTCACCATGATCATGTCCGAGCCGTCGGCAACGGAGATCAGGTGCGTTCCGCAGCGGGGGCAGAACCCACGGCGCAGCGTGGGCCAGGTCGCATACCAGGTGGGCTCGCCACCGGGGCCGGTCCAGGACAGGGTGTCCTTGCGGAAACCCACCCACAGGACCGCGGGGCCACCGGAGATACGGGTCTCGTGCTCGCAGGAACACAGGTGCGGGTCGTCCGGGATACCGGCCACCTCATAGGTGATGTCGCCGCACTGGCAGCGCCCCGTCCTCACCTCGGCGGGGAGTTGCGCCGTGGTGAGGACCAGTGCCGTACTTCCGGCCGGACCCCCCGTCGTGGTCGGGGCGGTCTTCGGGTCGGCGGGGCGGGATGAGCTGATCACCGATCTCCTCCGTCTCTTTCGTCTGCCGCATCATTGGCGGGCGTGGTGGGGACCGCGGTCATGGCGTGTCCGGGCCGGAGTTCTGGAGGGATATGCCGTAGCCGCGCAGCGTGTTGATGGCCATGACGGCGTAGCTGGCCGAGAGCGCTCCCCGGCCCAGGACGGCCCGGCGGATACCGTCGACCCGCCACCCGTAGGGCAGCCGTGCCAGCCGGGGCGCTTCTGCGGCGCCCCGCTCGCGCGCGTCCTCCCATCTGCTGCGGTCCCGCGTGCCGGGTGCCGGCGGCACCTCACCGGCGGCGGCGTGGGCCGAGGCGTCCCGGATCGCCGTGCCGAGGGCCACCGACTGCGGCGGCACGGCGCGGTGTTCGCCCAGGACGAGCGCCTGCCACGGCTCGGGAAGGAGCGCGAACAGCTCCCACAGCTCTGCCGCCTCCCCGCCGCCCGGCAGGCCAGCCGGCCCGTCCGAGGCCCAGAGCCCGGCCAGCTCCCGTGTATCGCGCGCGAAATGCCGCACCGCTTCGGCCCGGCCACGGCCCGCCGTACCCAGCCCGGTGACCTGGCTGATGGACCAGTACACGGCGGCCTGGTCCCACGGCCGCAGCTGCTCCCACATGCCTCGGGCCCGCAGTTCGTCCCAGGTCAACAAGACTGCATCGTGCGCCGCCGCCCACACGCTTTCCGGATCGTGGAGCGCGTCCTTGTCCAGGACGTCGAGCGCTTCGCCGATCCGCCCCGCGCGCGTCGCGTCCGTGGACGGCGTGCCGGTGAAGGCGAACGTGCACAGGCCGGGATGGCCGGCGAACAGGGCGCAGCCCGGGCGGCCGGCGTCCGCGCCGGCGTGCGGGCACGCTTCGTGCACCGTGTGGGACGGGTCGCCGCCGGCGGTCCAGTGTGCCCAGACCCCTCGTGTCTGCGGCGGGTGGAGCGGGCGGGCGATCGCGGCATGCCCGGTGTGCGCGTCGTGGCTGCTCAGTGCGCAGATCAGCGTGCGGTAGGCCAGACCGGCGACGCCGGGCAGGACCGCGTAGGCACGGCGCGATGCCGGCTCCAGGACCGGTATACGGGTGCCGCAGGCGGGCGGGACGGGGAACACGGTGGTGGTGCTCTCTTCTGGACTGGGCACGAGGAGTGGGTGCGCGGATCAGGGGGTGAGCGAGTGCTGAACGGCGGTGGCGGGCGTGGGGGTGAGGCGGGTGAAGTACTCAGTGGCCAGGATCCGGGCCCGTTCCGGCTCGTCGAGACGGGACAGCAGCGCGGGCAGCGCCCGCTCACCCTGGACCTGGCTGGCGTGCGAGGAGATCGCGGCCCATTTCTGATCCAGCCACGGCGTGACGTCCACGACGGCGGTCGCGTAGTCGTCCGGCACGCTCAGCAGCGTCTTTCCGACGCCGCTCAGCAGCGGTCCGAGACCGCCGATCCCGGAGTCCGGGTGGGTGGCCGCATACAGCGCGCTCGCCTGCCACGGCTCACCGGCCTCGGGGTGAAGCCCGCCGAGTCCGGCCGCCTGCACAGCGAGCACCGCCACCTGATGGGTGCGCCGGTGATCTGGATGGCCGGTGAGCTGGCCGAGCGCATCATGGGTCACGACAACGTCGGGACGAAACTGCCGGATGTGCGCGACGACCCGGGCCACCGCCTCGTCCACGTCTACGTCGCACCACCGGTCCTGGCCGGGCGCCGATGACGCGTTGCGGGCGTCGCGGTATCCGAGCAGGCGCGGCTCTCCCGCGCCCAGGACAGTTAGGGCCGCGGCGAGCTCGGCGGCCCGCGCACTGCCCGGGGACCAGGTCGCGGTGACGACCGCCGTGCGGGCGCCGCCAGCGGCGTGCCGCGCGAGCACCCCGCCGGCGAGCAGGCTCTCGTCGTCGGGGTGCGCGAAGACGCCGAGCACGGATGGCACCCCGGATACAGGCGGGGACGCGGAAGTTGTCACAGACGGGTACCTCTTCTCTCAGCGTTGGGGACGGGCGGTGGCCGGGTTGGGGGAGTCAGTCACGCTGATCGACCGCCGGGACCAGGACCTGGGCGGACGGGGTACGCCCAGGCCACTGGAAGACCAGGCGGGAGGAGGGCTTGTCGAGCACGTCGCCGGGTGGAAGTTCGCCGTCCGGGGTACCGGCCGGGTGAACCGTCAGGCCCGGATAGCCGGTGTGGCGCACGTGACGGTCCCACTCCCGTACACAGGCGGCGAAGCGCTCAGCCACGGCCTGTGCCGCTGGCCCGTAGGCGTGGATGAAGAACTCCCAGCGGGAGTCGGCGGGCGTGGCCCCCTTGTGGGTCTGGACGCTGGCCAGGTAGGCGAGGGAGCCGTCAGCGATCACCGCGGCGGCGTCCTGCTGCGCCACGAGCTTCGACGCCTTGGGGACGGTGAGGCGGCAGAAATCGGGCAAGGTGGTCGCGGCGTAGATCTGCAAGGTCTCGAAGCTGGTCTGGCCGGGAAGGACTACGCCGGTGCCCAGCTCGTGCCGCACGCCGTGCAGGGCGTCCTCGAGCCCGCTGGTGTCGCCGGGGGCACCGTCCGGCCACCGCACGCTCACCTCGCCGCCGGCCAGGTCGACGGCCGGGGCACAGCGGCCCGCGGCACCCCGGTCCCGTACGAAACCGCAGAACGTCCAGTGCTCCGCGTGCAGGGTATCCCCGTGCCGGGCCAGGGTGATCGAGCGGCTGTAGCCGCCGATCTCCAGTGGCACGACCAGCCGCGCTGCGTCGGCCAGTTGATCCCGCCAGGCCGGGGCGACATCGGTTGCGTTGTGGGTGATCACGATGCCGTCGAAGCCGCGCGCGGGAACATGGTCCGGCGCGCCGAGGCAGCCATCGCCCAGAACAGCGGTCACCCGGCCGCTGCCGGCTTCCGCGCACAGCCGCCTGGTGCGGTGCACCACGTACTCATCGAGGTCCACGGTGACCACGCGGCCGCGTGGGCCGAGGACATGGGCGACGAGTTCGGCGTTGTACCCGCCGGCACCGACCTCCAGCACGGTCATGCCCGGTTCCAGCCGCAGCTGTTCGATCATGTCGGCCTGCAGCCAGGCCGCCGACACGGAGCTGACCGCCGACTCGTCGGAGTCCCGCACCGTCACCACGGCGAGGTCGTCGTGGTAGGCCTTTTCCAGAGGGACTTCGGGAACGAACCTGTGCCTCGGGACCGCGCGCAGCGCGGCCTGGACTCGCGGGGATGGTGCCCAGCCCTTCCCGATCACCGTGTCCGCCATCCGCGTCCGTAGCCGGACGGCCTCGGCCGGCTCGCCAGGTACGGGCGAGACGACGTCGGTGCACGGATAGGAATGGATCGGCGGCAGCCCGGGCAGGACCCCGGGCCACACCGCGGCCAGTGCCTGCGCCGACGGCGCGAAGATCTTCCCGAGGCTGGCCAGGTCGTACAGGTTGTGCCACTCCCAGCGCACGAAACGGTGCGGCTCCGGCAGACCGAGTTCACCGCTCCAGCTGCTCACCCGGACCACGGCGGTGATGCGACGCACGTCCAGCCGGTCGTCATGGAGGACCGTCACCACGGCGGCGTCCTCCGCGCGCGCCATCAGCCCGGTCTCCTCCCGCAACTCCCGTACGGCCGCGTCCGGCGCGCCTTCGCCCGTCTCGATCCGTCCGCCCGCCAGCTCCCACATGCCGCGCGTCGATCGGCCCAGCAGGACCCTCCCGAAGGAGTCCGTGACGACCACCGCGGCGCCGAACACGGCCTGCGGATCGGGCCGCAGCTTCTCCTGGGCACTGTACGACCCGCCCTGGCCCCGCAGGAGAAGCACGGCCAGTCCCTCGGCGTCGAACCGCTCAACCTTGGTGAACCCGTCGGTGAGCGCGCCGAGTTCGTGCTCGTCCAGTGCGATGTGGCGCCGCTCTTCCGGAGTGTTCTCCGCGACGGGGGTGATGATGACGAGCGTCCCGTCCTCGCGCAGAAGGGCGGCCAGGCGGCGCAGGACCCGGGCTCGATCGCGGATGAACGCGACGGCCAGCCGGATGGCGATCAGGTCGTAGCCGCCGTCGAGGTCGGCCAGGTCGTCGTGCTCGATGTCCAGGCACAGCCAGCGCACACCGGCTGCGTCGGCGTGCTCCGTGCGGGCCCGCTCCAGGGCGCCTTCGGCGAAGTCGGCGGCGTCGACGGTGTAGCCGAGCGAGGCCAGATAGGCGGCCAGCGCACCGGTACCGCAGCAGACCTCGAGCGCCCGGCCGCTTTCCGGTGCCGGCAGGTGCTCGACGAGCAGGCCCTTCTCCTCCTCCCCCAGCTGACGGAAACCGCGGCCGCCGGCGTAGTGATCGGACCAGTCGGCCCGGGTGTATCCCACAGATCGCTCCTCGTACGTCAACGGCTGGTGGGCTTGCGCTGCTGCGGCAGTTCGACGGGCCCGTACACGGCGGCAGGCTGTCCGGTCTGCAGCGCCCAGTACCGGTCGCCGAAGCTCCAGTGCCAAAACTCGGTCGGGTAGTTGATCAGCCCTGCTGCGGACATCGCGGTCTTGAGCGTGTCCCGGTTCGTGCGGGCCCGGTCGCTGAGACCAGTGGCGTCGGTGTAACAGGCGCCGGCGCTCTCCTCGGGGCTGGCGTTGACGCGGGTGCCCATGTCCAGCTCGCGGCCCCGGTGGTCGACGAGCGTTACGTCGACAGCTGCGCCAGCAGAGTGCGGCGCGATCTCCGGAGGCGATACGAAGCGGCTCGCCCCCGCGCGGAGTTCGGCGGCGAGCCAGTTGGGGTGCGCACGGGCCAGCTCGCCGCAGTACTCCTCGAAGTAGCGTCGCTGCAGAGCCGGCGGCCGGTAGCCCTCCACGAACAGCAACTGCACACCGGTGGGCAGCAGCGACTGTGCATGCAGCAGCCGGGTGAGGACGCCCTGCCGCACCTGTGCGAAGGCGCTGGCCGCGTCGTGCTTGCGGCCATCGACCTTGAGACCATGGGCACGTACGTCGACCAGGGCCTCGCCGCGCTCTTGGAGAGGGATCGCGGCCACCCTCGGGTCGGACATCAGCACGATGCCAGCGTTCACTCGGTCCCCCAGTCCCATGTGTCGAAGTAGGCAGCCACGCCGGAGCGGCGTGCCTCCATCACGGTGCTCAGGCGCGCGAAGTCCTGCGGCGGCATCAGGGGCTGCCAGTCGGCAAGCGACTGAACGCCGACCTTGTCGTGCTCCTGCCGGTCCAGGACGATGCCCTCGATCTGCGCCTTAGTGAGCCGGCCGCCGTCGAAAATGCAGCCCATCGTGCTGTACGGCCACTCAGCCCCGGGCAGCCCGAACACCGTCGCCAGCAGCCGGGGCGGCCCCTGAACCGCAAGGCCGGTCTCCTCCCAGCACTCGCGTACAGCCGTCTGCCACGGCCGCTCGCCGTACTCCATCGTGCCGCCGGGCATCTGCCACGGATGCGTCGAGGAGTAGACCGAGCGGAGCTGGACGGGCCGCTCGCCTTCGTCGGTGAAGTAGACACACGCGAACCCGGTCACCTTCGTCACGGTCGCGGCATAGTGCTCGGGCGGCCACCTCACTCCGGGCTCCTCGCCGCCGCGCGGGACCGTCTGGCTGTGCGCGGTCATCCGCATCAACGCCGGACTGCCCGCGAACCCCAACTCCCGGTACAGCTGGGCTGCTTCCGGGCTGGAGTGGAGATCGAAGAGCGTGACCTGCTCGCCCTTGAGGTGGTCGAGCAGCGCGGCCAGGACCGCGCGGGCGAAGCCGCGGCGCCTCAAGCCGGGCCGCGTCACGACGGCCTGGACGCGCGTCGACAGCCCCTCGGGATAGGACGGGGCCGCGATGACCTCCTGGATCAGACCGAGCGCGACCGCGGCGAGGCCTCCGTCCGCGGAGTCGATGACGAAGGCCCGGGCATCGCCCCGCGGGACAAGCCGCCGGGCCAGCCGCGTGCTGCACCGGCTGACCCACCCCTCGTCCAGGGGCGAGGAGAGAAGGAACTCGGACCGCAGCCGGATGATGCCCTCAGCGTCCTCCGGCACCGCCAGGCGTACCGCCGGCACCCCGTCCGCACCGCCTGCGGCCAGATCGCGGCCCGCAGGAACGTCACGATTCACCAGACACCTCCAGGAGTTCGGGTCGGTGAGTCGGCCGCGGCACGCAGACGCCGGAGGGTCCGCCGACCGCGCTCGACCAGATCGGGCACGCCGTTGGCAACGCCGAACTGGATGCCGCTGACCGCGTCCAAGGCAGCATCGACGGCAAGGCGCTCCTCCTCGACCGCGGTCAGGGCCCGCCCGTACCCGGCCATCAGCGCCTCATAAAGGTCGGGGCGGCCGGCCCAGGCGTCGGATAGCCGCACCAGGTCGCGTACGACCTCGCCAGGCTCGCTCCGCTCGAAGTCGATCACCGTGAGGGTGCCGTCGGCGGCGCGGAGGATGTTGCGCAACTGGAAGTCGCCGTGGGTCTCCACCCACTCCAGCGGCGGCAACTGCCGGCCCCGCTCGACGAGGGCCCGCACGAACTCCTCATCACCGCCCGCCAGATGAGGACGGGCCGCCGCAAGATGCCGCTCCAGCTTCCCGGCCGCCGGTCCGCTCCCCTCGGGTGCGGGCCGTGCGGGAGCGCTCTGGTGGATGCGGCGGGCGAGCGCCCCGATCTGGCGAAAGATGCGGCGTTCCTGCTCCGGCGTGTGGATCGCGCCGTACAGGGGATCGCCCGGCACGGCGGTGACCACGACCGTCATCAGACCGTCGTCGGCAGCCACCAGCCGCGGCGCCGCCGCGCCGAGCGAGGGGACCCACGTCCGGTAGGCGCGCACCTGGCGATCGTGGAACCTGGGGTTCTGGTGGACCTTCACGTACCAGGTACCGCCGAAGGCGTTGCTGGCCCGCCACACCTGGCTGCCCGCCCACGCCCAGGAGGCGTCCTCCCAGCCCGTGATCCGTCCCACTGCCTGCTCAGTGAACTCCCGCACCGCCGAGCCGGGTTGGGCGCCGGGCAAGTCGTCCACGGTGGGGATGATGCGGAGCCGGTCGGTTGAGGGATCGTAGGCGATCGTATCCTCGGGCTCCTGGAAGTGCACCGCGAGGCGCGCACTCGCCCTGTAGGCGTCCAGCCCGGCCCGGCAGTACGCAACCATCGGTACAGGCAGGGCGTCGAGACGGAACCAGTCCATGCCGTCACACACGGCCGGCTCCATGATCTGCGGATCGCCCTTCCAGCGGCGGACTTCGAAGAAGAACCCGACACGTGCGCTGCCGCCGGGGGAGCGGTGGTGCACGGTCACGCCCGTACGGACATCGGCTGGGTCGACGAGGACGCCAGTCTCCTCCCGCGTCTCCCGCACGAGCGCGGTGACCACGTCCTCCACGGGCCCGTCGAGATGCCCGGACGGCAGATGCCACAGGCCGGCCGCGTACACGGCGCCGGCCCGCCGCGACAGCAGAACCCGCGGCCCGTCGGCGGTCTCCCGGCGCAGGATCAGGTGGACGTCCAGCGGCTCGGTGTGCCGCTGCCCGCCGCTCATCGCGCTCCCTCCGGACGGCGGGCGAGCAGAACCCTGAACGTCGCTTCCTCGGCCAGAGACCCGTCCACCGCGTACGCGTGGAGAAGGGCGAGGGCCTCGTCCTCGAACGCCTGGTGCCGCTCTGCGAAGAGCTCAGGAGCGGCGAAGGACGTGGTGCGCAGGTAGCCGAGTACCCCCTGCGGCGCCCAGGTGCGGGTCACCGGGAAGAGGTGTTCGGCGACGTTGTCGAACGCCGAGTCGGCGAGGTCCTCCTCGTACGAGCGGCGGGGCTCGGCGTAGGAACGGCGGGCGCCCGCCCTGCGCTCGGCGCCCAGGTAGCGCTGGATCAACTCGCGCAGCGCACGGGTCCAGTCGGCGTCGTGGGTCCACAGGCTCCCGTCGCCCATGATCGCCACTGCGGCGCCCGATGTGGCGACCCGGTCGGCCATCTCCAGGACCGTCTCACCGTTCATCCAGTGGTAGGACCGGCAGAAGGTGATCAGGTCCGGGCCGGAGTCCGGTTCGCCCGGCAGCGTCGCGAGCGGCTCGTAGGCGGCGGCCGCCGCATGGACCAGGGAGAGGGTGCAGTCGCCGAGTACGGGAGTGAGGGCTTGCCCGGCCTGATGCAGCATCTGCGGGCTGATGTCGACCGCTTCGATGTGCGTCAGGTCAGCGCCGGCAGACAGGAGCGCGAAGGGCACCTGCCCGGTTCCGGTGCCCAGGTCGAGCAGCACTGGCGACGGCCGGCCCCGCAGCGTGTCGGCGAGCAGGCGCACCGCCGCGTCCGGCAGGCCGGGGCGGTGGCGGGCGTAGGTCAACGCCGCGCCCTCGAACAGTGCCTGCTGCTCGGGGAAGCCCGGAAGGGGCCCGTCGGGGTAGGTCACGAGGTGGCTCCCTCATTGAGCGGCTGGGGGGCGGGTAGTTGCCAGGACAGGTGTCCGCACTCGGACGAGGCGCGCTGCCCGCCGTCCGCGTCGAAGGAGAGGCGGTAGCGGTCGGGGGATCGTGCGGCCCGCCACCGGTCGGCGAGGTCCTGGATCTCTTTCCAGATGTCCCGAGGCCCTTGGACGGTGACACTCCAGCGCCGGTGGCCCACAGGCTCCGCGCGCATCCAGGATCCGCAGTTGGGTGCGCCGATCGCCAGGTGCTCAGACCCGAAGTCCCGCACCAGACCTCCGAGGAGGTGGTCGGCCGCCAGCCAGAACCCGCGGTCGCTGTCTGCGGGCGGCGCCAGCTTGCTCCGCTGGGTCCACGCGCCGGGCTCAGTGGCGATGCGCTGCCGGAACTCCTCGCTGAGCCAGATCCGCCCCATGCCGTGCCCGGCACGGTGGGCGAACTCCACGGCCCGCAGCTCCGCCGTAACCTGCCCGTCTGCGGTGCGCTCGACGACAGCGAGGCCGGGCCACGACGGGGACGCGCTGGTCACGTGCGTCAGCAGTGTGCCGCCCGGCGCGAGCTGGTCGACCAGGGCTGTCGGTACGCGCGCTACCGTGTACGACACGAAGATTCGGTCGAATTCCCGGCCCGGGACGCCCTGTTCGCCTGACCCGCATACCACCTGCGGCCGGAAGCCGAGGTCGGCCAGGCGGGCGGCGGCCGCGGCGGTGAGGTGCCGGTCCCGGTCGACGGTGACCACCCCCTGGTCGCCACAGACCTGGCAGGCCACCGCGGCGGTCACCCCCGCGCCCGTCCCGACGTCCAGCACCCGCAGACCCGGGCGCAGATCCAGCTCCTCCAGCAGCTCGACGGTCAGGCCCATCACCGTCGACATCGACGTGATCGACGCCCCCGACCGCGTCCCGCGCGCCCGGCCCAGCAGCGGCTCCCCATCGTGCTGGACTAGCACACTGGCCCCGCCGTACAGCAGCCCGAGCAGCTCGGGGCGGTCCAGCGGCGCCGACCAGTCCAGCAGATCCCACCGCGGCGGCTCCTCGCCCGGGCCGCTGCGCCGTACGTACGCCTGCGGCATCAGCACTTCGCGAGGCAGCGCGAGTAGGGCGTCGCGGACCGGGCCCGGCCCCAGAGACCCTTCTTCCTCGAGCCGGGCGACCATCACCGCCCGCGCGGCTGCCGGATCCGCTTCCGCATCCGTCGGCGTGGCCCTGCCGATCGGGCCGGCGGCAGGACAGGTGTCCAGAGTGCTCATCGCTCGCCCCAGCCCTGCTCGGAGTACGGACGCCCTTGAAGGATTCCGTCGATCGCCCGGCGGGTGTATGGCACGACCTTGGCCGGCAGGTCCTGCGGCGTCCACCACCGCCACTCCACGCACCGGTCGGGCTCCAGGACCTCCGGGTCGCCGGTCCAGGAGCGGGCCTGGAAGACGAGCGCGATCCTCGGCCGGGCGTCGGGGGAGTCGACGTGGTGCACCGTGTGGACGAGATCGACGTCCTCGGGCGCGATGGTGAGGCCCGCTTCCTCCCTTGCTTCCCGAACCAGGCAGTCGATCGCCGTTTCCCGCTCGCAGTGGCCGGCCAGGAAGTGCCAGGTGTCCGGCGCATACGTGGAGTCCGGGTGGCGCAGGCCGAGGAGGATCCGGCCCTGGTCGTCCTGGAGATGGAGGTGAACGCCGACGATGTGCAGTTCGGTTCCCGGCGGAGCCTCGTCGGCCAGCGGGCCGGTGTCGTCCGGCAGTTCCTTCGCCACGGGGTGCTCGGCCGCGTGGCGCCGGATCAGCTCCTCCAGCCCGGGACTCAGGCGCAGCCGGTCGAGCATGTCCACGGTGCACCACGTCAGAAGGACACCTTCGCGGAGATCCACCGCCTCGGCATCACCGCTCCAGTGCCCGGCGTAGACGCCGATGGGCACGGCCAGGCCGTCGACGCTCATCGCCTCCTGGACGGCGAACGGCATCAGGCCCGTGGGTTCCAGGCCCGGCACCTCCTCGGCGAGCTCGCGCCGCAGTGTCGCCTCGAGGCTGGCATCGTCCCGCGACCGTTTGCCTCCCACGAGGGCCAGGACCCAGGGCTCCCACATGCCTTCACGGTCATCTCGTAGATGAAGGAGATAGCGGCCAGCTCCGTCGTGGATCAGGGCGTTAGCGCTGACGGGCTCCGGGCGCCCATCCAGCCCGTGCAGCTCGGCAGCGAGGAGCTTGGCCCGCAGCGTGGGGGAGCGCACGTCGGCGTACGGGAGCCACTGGGCCCCGGCGACTTCCTCGTCCAGCAGAGCGAGCGCGGGCGGTTGCTCGGCGGTGAGGTAGAACGCGAAGCGGAAGTCGCAGTGCTGGTGAGCAGCCTCGCCTTTGGCAAGGTTGGCGTCGATGTCATGGACGTCCACGTCGATCGGCTCGTCGAGGAACTGCGGAGTCAGACACAGGTCGCCGGGACGCAGCCCGGCCTCTTCGCACACCTCCCGCACAGCCGCGGACAGGAGCGTACGGTCACCCGCCTCAACGTGGCCGCCTGGAGCGAGAAGCAGCCCCGTCACCCGATGAGCGATGTGGAGCACCCGACGGTCGCGGTCGATGACCACCGCGCTGCAGGTGACGTGACCGGGCAACGTGGCCCGGCTCGACGGCTCCCCGGTGCCGTCCAGGACGGCCAGCAACCCCTCCAGAGCCTCCCGTTCCTCGGCATGCCGGCTGAGATAGGCACCGACGGTCGCGCGGATATGAGAGCGGGAGGGCGGCACGTGATCACCTCGGACGTTGAAGGGCAGGGAGTAGGTGCTGAGCAGGAGGGGCGCCGTGTCCGGGTTCGTGCTCACGGGCCACCCTCCGACGAGCGGTGGTGCCGCACATCCACGGCGACTGCGGGATTGGGGACGATCGGCCCCGACGGCGTCGGAGGTGTGACGGCCTCGGCTGAAGGAGAAGCCACGGCGGGTGAGCCGGGCACCAGGGTGGGGCGCACACCGATCCACGTGCCGAGCCCGCCGGCGAGGAGCGCAGCTGCCGGCCGCCCGCCGGAGGTGAGCCAGGTACCCACGGCCTGCATCCGAGCCTGCATGTCGTCGGCGGTGACGACCTGGCGAATGGCGCACTGGGTCGTCCCCGCCGCCCCGGCACAGGCCAGATGAAGGAACAGGGCGGCAACGATGGCGAACTGCCAGACCAGGCCCAAGGAGGCGAGGAGCAGAGGGACCTGGGTGAACGGAGTGATCGCGAGCGCGGCGAGCATCATCGGCCCGGGCCCGAACCCCGCCGCGATAGCGCTGTCGGCCCCGCTCGACGTCGCAGACTTCGCGGGCGGGGGCGCGGCGCGGCGGCCCGTCCGGATGACGGACGAGGGTGCGGTGCAGCCGACCCAAGGACTCGCCGACGGCGGCCCGCCGCTTGCCGGACAGATCGCCTTCCGCTGTCTCGGCACCTTCAACGAACGCAGCGACGGACACCGACAACCCGCCGCCCCTCACGATGAGATCACCGTCGAGAGTACGGCGCATCACCGGCACCGGGACCCCGTCGCGCGCGGCGAACTCGGCCGGCCCGAGGGCGCGCTGCTCGGCCCCCAGATCAGCGCTCGCCGGATAGGCCTTCACGAACCATCGCCGTCCGTCGGCGTCCCGGGCCACGTAGTTGCAGGTGGCGGTCCCTGACGGCCCCTCGGAGACCTCGGTCGGGATGATGCGGTAGTACAGCGCCAGGAATCCCGCCACCACCGTCACGGTGGATTCCACGCTCACCGTGACACCACCGAGGACCCAGTGCAGCCCAGCAGCTCGCGCAGGCCCCGGGCGTCGGACTGCAACTGCTCCTCGTCCTGACGGCCGTGATCGAGGACGTCGAAAGGGAGCGGGCCGCCGGGCGCCGGATCCTGGCCAGCAGAGCGCCGGGGCGTGATGTGGAAGTGGGCATGTGGCACGGCGTTGCCGAGGAGTTGGTAGTTGAGCTTCAGCGGGCGGTAGTACTGCTCCACCGCGCGACCGGCGGCCAGCGCCTCGTTCCAGAATCCTGCGGCTTCAGCGGAGGTCATCGCGGTCGGCTCGGCGACGTGCCGCGCGGTGAAGATCACCACCACATAGCCGCGGACTTGACCGCTGCGCCACAGGTAGGCGTTGGCGAACGGGCCCTTGTTGATCAGCAGGCCCCAACCGATGTCCTCGGCGGTGAAGTCGTTGGTGCAGATAGGGCAGTCGATCCCGGCCAGGTGGTCCTCGAAGTGTTCCGGCCATTCAGTGCGTGGGGCGGGCACGATCCGCCTGTCGGCGGCGCTCATCCGCTGTCCCCGTTCCTGCTCGGAGCCTCGGCCTGGTAGGCGGCGGCTTGGAGGGTGAACATCTGGTGGTACTCGCCGCGTTGGGCCATCAGCGAGGTGTGATCACCACTTTCGATGATCTGGCCGTCCTGGAACACGAAGATCCTGTCGCACTCGATCACGCTGGCCAGCCGGTGGGAGATCAGGATGGTGATGCGGTCCGCGCGACGGCGGCCGCGCAGCACAGCGGTGTAGGCGGCGTGCTCGGCACGCGGGTCCATGCTGGCGGTCGGCTCGTCGAGCAGGAGGACCGCGGCGTCCTTGTAGAGACCGCGGGCCACGGCGAACTTCGCCCAGTTCCCGCCGGAGAGTTCTTCGCCGTCCTTGAACCGCTTCGAGAGCGGGGTCGTCCACTGCTGGCGCAGCCCGGCAATGACCCGGTCAGCGCCGGATGCCGTCGCGGCCTCGTGTGCCCGCTCCGGATCGGCCTGCGTGATCGTCCCGGTGGAGATGGTGATGTTCGCGAGGGCCGAGAGCGGCCATTCCACTGGGTCCTGGAGGACCATGGCTACCTGGGCCTGCACGCTTTCGGCGTCCATCGTCAGCACGTCGGTGCCGTCCCAGGTGATGCTGCCGGCCGTCGGCTCGTACAATCCGGCGATCAGTTTGGACATCGTGGACTTGCCCGAGCCGTTAGCCCCCACGAACGCGACGGTGGAGCCTGCGGTCAGTTCCAGGGACACGCCGTTGAGCGCGGGCTTCTTCCCGTCGGGGTAGGTGTAGGCGACGTTCGCGATGCTGATCGTCTCGACCTGGCCGGGTGCGGCGAGCCCGGTGCGGCGTGGGAGCAGCGTGCGGCACTTCTCCAGGAAGGTGTACAGGTCCGACACCCACAGGGCGTGCTCGTACACGTAGTGCGTCGCGAGGACGATCCGGTTCAGGGTTCCCTGGCTGGCCCGGATTGCCAGGACGGCGCCGCCGCCGGAGGCCAGCGGCAGCCAGCCCTCGATCGTCATCCAGGCGAGCGCGGCGTAGGTCAGGCCGGTGGCCACACCGCCGACTGCTCGGCCGAACAGCGCCGTGCGGGCTTCGGCCCGCCCCAGCCGAGTGTCCTCCTCCTCGATCCGCCGGGCGATGCGTTCGTGCTCGCCCAGCAACGCCGACTGCGCGGTCGATGAGCGCAGCTCCGCGGCAGCGTCCCGGTCCAGCAGCAGCCAGGTGAACAGCCGGATGCGCCGCTGAAGCGTGCTATAGCGAACCTGGCTGAGGAACCGCATGCGAGCGGAGCGCACCGAGGCGAGCCCCTGCGGAATCACCGAGGCGAGAAGCAGCGGCAGGAGAAGGGGGTGGAGCACGGTCAGCACAGAGGCGGCACCGATGAGCCCGAGCAGCGCGGACGCGAGTTCCAAGATCTGGGTAATGGACTGGCGCGCGTAGTACAGCCCCCGGTCGTTGGCACGGTTGGAGTCATCCGCCCAGTTCGCGTCGTCGACGGCCTCAAGCCGCACGTGGGCCGCCAGGCGAAGGAAATCCATCTCGACAATGCGGCGGATCTTCGGTGTCAGCCGGGCCTGATACAAGGCGACCCCGGCATCGAGCACGGCACGGAACATCAGCAGCCCGGCCACCAGAGCCAGGGACGGGAACGCGGCGCGGATCCGGTCCGGCGTGGCGCCCTGGGCGAAGAGGGCCTGCAGGACACCGATCGAGGCCAGGAGCCCGAACGCCGCCATCGCCGCCGAACCCAGCTGCAGGACGATCACGGCCGAGGTGGCCCGCGCGTCGGCGCGCCACGCCATCCCCAATACGCGGCGGATGATCGCGGGGAGCTTGGCGAAGATCTTCCACATGCTGGTGCGGGATGCCTCACCATCCCAGGTCGACCAGTAGGCATCCTTGAGTTCGTCACCAAGCTCCGCGCCTTCGGGCGAGGGCGGGGCAGATGCCGGAGGGAGCGGCAGGGGCTCGGTACGTGCGTGCGGTACGGATCGGGCGCTCGGTGCGGCCGGACGCAACGGATCGGTCACGGCCGGCTCCCGGTGACCGCGTTCCGTGCTGCCGGGACAGACCGGCTGCGCGCCCGTCGGCCACCGTCGTGGGTGGCGGGCGACAGCGACGAAGGGGCGTGCCGACGCGTCTGGGGCCCGCCGTGGCGGGACGCCGCTGCATGGGTGGGCCCGCTCATGCGGTCCGCCTCGTATCCGGTCGTGCTGAGCGGTAGGCGACGGAGTCAACCCTCTGTGCGTGGCGGGCGAGAGGAGTAGTCGAGGACCGCCGCTGTTCGAATCCGAAAGGCTGATGCGCAAGGGCGGGCACGGGATTCATGGCGTCCTCCATATGGGCGCGTGAGGGGTACTGGTGCTCTAAGAACTCCCCCCGCGGGGGGTCCGTAACGGCTTGGTCGGGGGCAGGTATTGGACGAATGTTCTATTGATGGGTGGTGGGCGCCGGGGCCGCGCCCGGGGGCGGGGACGATGCACTCGAACGCGGCGTGTCACCCGTTCGTGGACTTGTCCTCGCGGCCGTGGACGCATGCCTGTGACGGCAGCGTCGGTCGGGCCGCTGCCGGGACAGTGACGGGGCCAGGTCAGGGGCGGAGCGATCCAGGGCCTCATTCCAGGCGTCAACGCCCTCCGGGGCGAGGAGCGGCGCGACGGGACTCTCGAGGTACTCGCGCTCGACGAAGTACAGGCCGGCGGTCCAGGCGTGGCCGGGGAAGAGCTCGCTCAGGCGGCGGGTGACGGCTTCCGTCGCGGCGTCTTCGGCGTCGAGGAGCCGACGGGCGAGGATCTTGCGGTTCCACACGTCCAGGCCCAAGGAGTCGCTGTTCCGGGACGCGTGGGAGGCCATGATCGCGGCGGTGTAGGGGCCGACGCCCTTGATCTGCTGGAAGGTCTGCACGAGGTCGTCGGCCCTCTGGAGTTCCTCGGTGGTGTGATCACGGAAGAAAGCAGCGTGGGGCAGGGTCTTGGCGTGGTATCCGAGGCGGTCCTGCTCCTTGAAGGTCTCGGCGGAGACGTGAGCCAGTTCCTCGGGCGTGAACCAGGCCCGGAGAGTGATGCCGTCGAAGTGGACGAGCTGGCCGTGGTGGGTGAGGAGATTGCGGGTCATCTGGGTGGTGCGGGCGACGGTGACGTTCCGCAGGAGCAGGACGACCACCGCGATCTCGAAGTGGTCTTCGGGGCAGCTCTGCCGCATGCCGGACAGCGCTCGGAGTGGCTCGCGCATCTGCGGCACGGCGGAGGCGAGTTCGGTGAACGGGCTGAGATCTTCCTCCAGGCCGTAGCAGGCGGTCAGCTGGCGTACCAGGTGCTCCGGGTGAGCGGGCTTGTACTCGCCGTCGGTGTAGACGTCGGCGATGACGAGCCGGTCTTCGCAGTGCAGGCGTACGCCGGAAACGAGGCCGCCGGCCCGGAACGTCCGCCAGGAGCCGGTGGCGGTGTGCGCCTCGAGCCCGGTGGCGTAGTGGGACGGCTTCCAGAGAGTGTGGAGGAAGCCGAAGGGGCCGTCTCCGGTGACGGGCAGTTCGAGGGTGTCGGCGTGGTCGAGGTGGCGGGGGCTCACATCATGCTCCTGGGTGGCGGCCGTGGGTGGATCTCAGGCGGGAGGCCTCGTCGAGGAGTCCGTCCGGCGGCGCTGGGCCCGGGGGCGCGGCGGTGTCGTAGATGGCCAGGGTTCGGCGCAGATGGCCGGCTATCGCCGCCCGCAGCTCTTCTGGTTCGGAGACGATGACGTCCGGGCCGTACCTGCTGACCAGCGGGATCAGCCACTCCCACCGGTCGACGAACATCATGATCGCCAGGGATCCGTCACCGTGTTCATGGACCTGGGAGGTGGGCTTCAGGCTCAGGCGCAGCATCTCGTCGCGTGCCGCAGCCGTGACGTGCAGGGTGACGCGTACGTCGCCCTTGCCGTAGTCCTCCATGGCCCGCGCCCACCAGTCGTGGACGGAGAAGGACTCGGGGTAGGCGAAGGTCAGGTCGGTGGGAACCAGCCGCTCGACCAGGTTGAGGCGGAACCGGGCGGGGCCGCCGGTGGCGCGGGCGGCGACCATGTGCCACTCGCCCGCCTTCCACACCACGCCGTAGGGCTTGAGAAGAGCGGTCTCTTGGCTCCCGGTTTTCGTGCGCCAGGTGGCTTCGACGGCGGTCGCGGCGAGCATGGCGGTGTGCAGAATCGGAAGGTGCCCGGAGCCCTCGTCGCGCCAGTACCAGTCGGCGGTGTCGAAGTGGATGCGCTGGGCCAAGCGCCGGATGACCTCTTGGACGGTGTCGCTGATGCTGGCCGCGCGGGCGCGATCTTCGGCGGAGGCGAACTCGGGGTCAAGGAATCCCAGGACGTACAGCCGCAGGGCGTGGTCGGAGTCGATGGTGAGCGGGTCGAGAACGGTGTCGGGAGAGAGCCGGTACCCGCCGAGCTTCCCCGGCTGAGCCTGGATGGGGATGCCGTGAGCGGTGAGAGCGGTGATGTCGCGGTAGATGGTGCGTTCGGTAACGCCGAAGCGGTCGGCCAGCTCGCTGGCGGGCACGTTGGTGCGGCTGCGGAGCATGTGCACGATGCCCAACTGCCGGGCACGGACGGCGTCGACCATCAGAGTGCCGCCCCCACGGGATAGATCTGGCCGGTGGCGTACGTCCACTGCGGAGCGGTGGCCACGGCCTCCCCGGACGGCCGGCAGTAGTAGCAGCTCCGCTTGCAACGGGAGTTCACCGTCACCCGGACTTGCGGTCTCCGCATGTCACTCCTCCCTCCCGCAGCGCTGACATTCACGCTCACAGCCTTGTGGTTCATTCCTCTTGCCAGCAAAAACGTTGGACAGGGTCGATGTCAGGGTTTGTCGCGCCACCAACAGCGAACCCTGACAACGTTCTTGGGCGAGATGACAGTGCATCCGGCGCGCCTGTGGCGGCGCCAGGGAGCACGTGTGGCGATGTACGCGCCACAGCCCGGGAACCCGTTCTGCTCCCGTACGTTCGGTCGCCCGGACGGGGGTGGGCGTCGTGTGAGGTGGAGGCAGTTCGGTGCACCCTGATCTGGTGGGGACAGTGGCTCTGGTCACCGGGGCGTCCAGCGGGATCGGGCGGGCCACAGCGCACCGGCTGGCGCAGCGAGGGGCGACCGTGGCCGCCCTCGCCCGCCGCGCCGATGCCCTGGAACTGGTGTGCAGCGAGATCCGCTCGGACGGTGGCGAGGCCTTCCCCGTCCGAGCGGATCTCACCGACCCCGCCGAAGCAGCTCATGCCGTCACCCGGGTCACCGCCGCGACCGGCCGACTGGACATGCTGGTCAACTGCGCGGGGACAGCACGACTGGGCCCCTTTGCCGCTCACGCGCCGGCCCGCTGGCAAGCCTTGGTCGACACCAACCTGACCGGAACCCTCAACATCTCGCAGCCCGCGCTCCCGCACCTTGCCGCCGCGGCCGCCGCCTCGTGGGGACGAAAGACGGCAGACCTCGTAACCGTCGGATCAACGGCCGGACGGCACAGCAAGCCGAACGCCAGCGTGTACGCGGCAACGAAACACGCCGTCACCGCGTGGAGCGACGCTGTGCGCGCGGAGCTCGCCCCCGTCGGCGTGCGGGTAAGCGTCGTACAGCCAGGCGTCGTTGACACACCCCTCGCACGGGATCTCGGAGCCGACCCTGACTCCGCCCTGGCCGCGCTCGAGGTCGCGGACGCGATCGTCTACGTCGTCACCCGGCCTGCCGGCGTGACGGTGACCGAGCTAGTCGTACGTGCCGCGAGCGGCTAGCTCCGCGGACGGTGTGGCGGGTGCATCGCGACAGCCATCTGGCTGGTGGCGCTACACCCCGGGCCGGTCGACTGAAGTCCGGGCGCCCCGCGGTGCCCCTCTTTCGAGCAGAAGGGCTTTGACGGGCGCATGAGCCACGACGAAGAAGTCACCCGGCAGATGGCCAGCCGGATCGCACAGCACCGCGACCGGTTCCAGGACCTCTTCCAGAGGTACTTCGCGCAGCTGCACGCGACAGCCGACGCCCCCGAACTCAGCCGCTTCGCGCCCGAGTGCCTGCGCATGGTCGAGGAGTTGGCCCTGCGGGGCGGGAAACGGCAGCGTGTCGCGTTCGCCTACGAGGCCGCCAACCTGGCGCCCGGCGGTGCGACGACGGAGAAGGCCGTGGACATCGCGGCCCTGAGCATCGAGCTGCTCCAGGCCCACCTCCTCATCCACGACGACATCATCGACAACGCCGCTACCCGCCGCGGGGGCCCCTCCACCTACTACGCATACCGGGACAAGCTCCCCGGCCACCCCCAGCACGCCCTGGGCCTGGCCGTACTGGCCGGGGACCTCGCTCTGGTCCTGTCCCAGCAGGTGATCGCCGACGCCGGGCTGGAACCCTGGCTGGCCCAGACGATGATGGCCCTTCAGAACAAGGCGAGCCTGAGCACGTTCGTCGGCCAGGTCTTCGATCTCGAGCGGGACTTCCTCGGCGTCCCGGACGAAGACCTGCTGCACTCGGTGTGCGACTACAAGGCCGCACGGTCCTCGGCGCTCGCGCCACTGCAGCTCGGCCTGCTGGCCGCCGAGCAGGACCCGAAGGAACATGAACCCGCGCTGCGCCGCTACGCCACCTCGTTCGGGATCTCCGGGCAGATGCGCGACGACTACCTGTCGCTGTTCGGCAGCGAAGAGGTCACCGGCAAGCCCGCCACCGCTGATGTCGCCGACGGCCGGGTGACCTACCTGATCCGTCGCACGCTCCTGGCTGCCTCGGACAGCGAGAGGAAGGTTCTCGCCTCGGTGCTGGGCCAGGCCGGCGCGACAGAGACCGATGTGGACAAGGTCCGCGAGATCGTGACCGCCCACGGTGTCGACCAGAGCCTCCTCGCCGACATGCGCCGCTTCGCCGAGCTGGCCAGCACCGAGGCCGAGCAATGGGCCTCATGGGCGGAAGCGGACGCGGTCGCCTTCTTCCGGGACGTTCCCGTGTGGGGCGTCCAGCGGCTGCTGTGAACGCCGACGGGCCGCGGCACGTCGGCATCGTCCTGGACGGCAATCGGCGCTGGGCGAAGGAACACGGTCTGACCGCCTCCGACGGACACCGGATCGGTTTCGGCCGGATCCCCCAGGTCCTGTCCTGGTGCGAGGACAACGGGATACCTCTGGTCACTCTGTGGATGCTGTCCACCGAGAACCTGCGCCGCGACGCGGCCGAGGTCGAAGCGCTGATGGAGATCATCACCGCCGCGGTGCTGCAGTTGTCATGGGCCGGCCGGTGGCGCATCCGTCATCTGGGTGAAGGCGACGTTCTCCCTCCTCGCGTGGCCGAGGCAGTCCGACACGCTGAGCAGGCCACTGCCAGTGCGCCGGACACCCTGACGGTGAATCTGGCCATCGCTTACGGAGGACGCCTTGAGATCACCAGCGCCGTCCGCCGCCTCATGAGGGGCTGGGCACGCGAGGGCATCCCGGTCGACGAGGCCGCCAAGCAACTCACCGTCGAGGACCTGAGCTACGCCATCAGCAACGGCCAGCCGGATCCGGACCTCCTCATCCGCACCTCCGGGGAACGCCGCAGCTCCGGCTTCCTGCTCTGGGGCGGCGCCGGCGCCGAACTGTGGTTCACCCCCGACTACTGGCCCGACTTCACCCGCCAGCACCTCACCCAGGCCCTGACCCACTACCGGGAGGCACACCGCCGATGACCCGATCCGGCTCCGTGATCACATTCCTCGGCCCGGACGGCTCGGGCAAAAGCACCATCGCCCGCGCCGTGCGTCAACGCCTCACGGACGAGGGCAAGCCCGTCCGTATCCTCTCCCGGCGGGACTATCTGCGGGCCCAGCCTACCGGTCACGTCGCGGACACCAACCGGGCGCTGTACGACGCGGGCCTGCGCTCTCTCTACAGCCTGGCTGAAGCCGCCGACGGCACTGCGCTGGGCGCCCTGCTGCCTTCCCCGCCCGCGGACCTGCGTGACCGCGCGCTGGAGGAGCAGCTGGACGCCTCCCGGATCGCGGCGAACAACCCGCAGGCCATCACGGCGGCCGCGCTGTGTGAGATCGCCGGCAGCCTCATGTACTACACCAGCGTCGTCCACCCGGAGCTGGACGCGGGCACGGTCGTCATCGAGGAGACCCACCCGCTGAAGATGGTCAGCAAGCTGTGCCTGCTCGCGCAGCGGACGGCACGCCACGACAGCCACGCGCGGGCCGCCGCCACCGTGCTGCGCTCGGCCGCGATGGTGCTGCGCCCCGACGAGGCCCGCACGATCCCCGTCCTGGTGCGCTGCTCTCCGCACCGCGCCTACGACCGGTTGATCGGCCAGCGCGGCGCCCTGGGAGGACTGGAGCACCACGGCGCCGCCGGGAGCGGCAGGGGCAAGGACGCCTATCTGGATCTGCAGACCCGGCTAGTGGAAGCCTTCGAGGAGGTCGCCGCCCCCTGGCGGTGCGTGATCGTCACCAGCGACGACGAGGACCAGGAGAGCTCCGTCAAACGGGCCGTGGACGCGATCCTCGCCGACCCGCGGATGGCGCACCTGGTATGAAGTCACCGGCCATAGCGGCGCTCCCGTGCCGCGTACGAGCGCAGCGCGCGCAGCAGGTCGATCTGGCGGAACGCGGGCCACAGGACCTCGACGAAGTGCACCTCCGCGTAGGCGGACTGCCACAGCAAGAACCCCGACAGCCGCTGCTCGCCGGAAGTGCGGATGATGAAGTCGGTGTCGCGGCCGGCCTGGGAGTACAAGTTGTCCGAGATGTGCTCGAGGTCGAAGTTCTCCGCAAGCTCCCGCGGGTCGCCGCCGGCGGCGGTGTGCTTTTCGAAGGCGGCCTTGACAGCGTCCACGATCTCGCGGCGGCCGCCATACCCGACGGCGACGTCGACCTTGAGCCCGGAGCGGCCGGAGGTGCGGGCGGCCGCGTCCTTCAGGACACCGGCGCTCTCGCCCGGCAGAAGGTCCAGGGCACCGATCACCTCGATGCACCACTGCTCCTCGGCCGCGCAGATGCTCTGGACCGTCTCCTCGATGATCTCGATCAGTGGACCGAGCTCGTCCGCGGGCCGGTGAAGATTGTCGTCGGAGAGCATCCACAGCGTGACGTGCTCGATCCGGGCGGCGTCACACCAGCGCAGGAAGTCACCGACCTTCGCACCGCCGACGCGGTAGCCCTCACGCGGATCGTCGTGCCCGGCTCCCCGGGCCCACCGGCGATTCCCGTCGAGCATGATCGCCACATGCCGCGGGCGGGGCAGGCCATCCAGCTTGCGAGCCAGGCGCCTCACGTACACCGCTTCCAACGCCGCGCGAAGCGCCCTGAGTGCCACGCCAAGTCCCCTTCGATCAGTAGCCACCGGCTTCAGGTGGCCACCGTATCGCCACGGAGGCCACCGGAAAGGACGCTCACCCATGCCCCCAGCGGATCTCGCCACCGCGCTGGAGCACATCAACTGGGACAACCCGCGCCAATGCGCGGCCGACACGCGCACGGTCCTGCGGGCGCTCGCCAACGACCGCGCGCTGCTGACCAGCCTGGTCACCTCGATCGGCTCCGACCCCGACCGCCTGGCGCGCTGTGAGACGAACCCCCTCATCAACCGCCTGGTCCTCGCCGAGGACACCACCGGCGCCGACCGTTGGCAGCTGCGGCTGCACGTCTTCCAGGACGGCCGGCTGGAACTCATCCCGCACGACCACAAGTACCCCTTCGCCGTCCACGTCCTGACCGGCGGATACGCCCAGGTCTGGAACCGGCGCACCGCCGGCCGCCAGACCGGCCCCTTCACCTCCGCCGACCTGGCGCCCGGACTGGTCACCGTCGAGCCCCCCGGCGCCGCCTACCTGTTCTCCGACTCCCTGGTGCACCAGACCGCCGTCTTCCCCGGCACCACCACCCTCTTCCTGCGCGGTCCGGTACGCCAGACGCGCTGGAACTCCGCCACCGACATGCACGACACCCGCATCGACGGCGAAGACGGCTCTCCCACGGACCAGCGCTACCGCCTGTCCGGCCCCATGTCCTTGTCCGAATATCACGCCTTCGTCGCCGACCTCGAGCGACTGGGCGTCCTCACCTCCGGAAGGATCACGAGTTGACCTCCCACGCGCTCGCGCAACTGGCCCCGGTCGCCGCCTTGCTCGACCAGGGCAGCACACCCGCCGACGTCCCCGACAACCCGGACATCCTGCGGGGCAGCTGGCGAACCGGCGCGGTCCACCAGGCCCTCGACCTGATCGACCGCGCCGACCCTCAGTTCGCCGGACGCTCATTCACCGCCCCCGGCCACACACACCTGCTGCTCGCCGAGGACCCCGAACACGACTGCCTGCTCTACCTGCGCCTGTCCGCCGAGGGCCGCCCGGTCCCGGAAGAGGCGACCGAGAAGACTGTCACCCTGACCCTCACCGGCACGAGCGACGTCGAGTGCTACCGGCACCGCGGCGATGTCGAGGACGACCACCCGTGGCTGGTGCGCACCTTCGGGGAGGAGTCGATCTACGCCTGCCACCCAGGGACCCTGCGCACGATCGAGACCAGCAGCGACGGCTGCCAGCTCGTACTGGCCCGGACCCCGTTGGCCCCGGCCGTAGGCTCCGCGCCCCTGACGGCCCACAGCTACCGCGAGGCGCTCGGCACGGCGCAGCGAATCCTGACCGCCGCACTGCCGGACGACGAGACCACCGCACAGGTGACCTCGTGATCACGACGACCAACTGGCTGGACGACTTGCCGGCCCTCGATGACGGCGACCTGCGCCTGGCCCACCGGCGCAGCCGCGAGATCCTGCTCCGGCTCGGCGCCGACCGCCCGCTCCTCACACAGCTCGTCGGCGAGATCGAGCACGACCCGCAGCGGATGACCGAGAGCGAGGTCCACCCGCTGATCAACCGGCTCGTCATCTACCAGGACGACGCCCGCGGCTTCCAGATCCGCCTCCACATGTCGCCCGGGGCGCGCGAACTGGTCCCGCACGACCACAAGTACACCTTCACCACCCTCGTTCTGGCGGGCGCCTACCTCCACGTCTGGCGGCGGCGGACCGACGCCGGCGAAGGCGAGTTCACCGCGGAGGACCTCCAGCCGGGCCTCATCACCGTTGAGCGCCCCGGCTCGTGCTACACCCTGGGCCATCCGCTGGTGCACCAGACCGTGATGCTGCCCGGCACCGTGACCCTGTTCATGCGCGGCCCGCGGGCCAAGCCGCGCTCGCACGCCGCGCTGGACATGCTGCCCGCAGCCGACGAGTGGCCGGAGGCCTCGCAGGCCGGCAAGCCCAAGCACGCGCGTGGGCAACGGCCGGTCACGCCGGAGGAGTACCGCACGATGAGGAGGCAGCTCGTCGGGCAGGGCATCATCCACGCCTGACCGGCCGGGGCGCCGCGGCCCACGGTACTCCTGCCTCCCGACGCTCGAATCCCGGCCGCGGGCGGCATCACCCGACGAACTGTCACCCTACGAGTTGGATAAGGTGCGAAACGTGACTGATGAACGCGATCCGCTGGAATGGACGCTGAAGAGTGAGCGTCCCGAGCCCGCCGGCTACCTGAAGGTGCGCTGCCGTACCTACACCCAGCCCAGCGGCAAGGACTCCGACTGGGACATCCTGGAGGGTCCCCGGACCGTCGCCGTGGTGGCGTTCACCGAAGACGGCCAGGGCATCCTGGTCCGTCAGTTCCGGCCCGGGCCGGCCAAGGTCCTGGCCGAGCTTCCCGGCGGCATCGTCGGGCCGGGGGAGGACGTGGTGGACGCCGCGGTCCGTGAACTCCTGGAGGAGACCGGCTATCAGGCGGGAACTGCGGAGGTCGTGATGCAGACCTTCCTGGCGATGTATGCCACCCATGTCCGGCATGCGGTGCTGGCCAGGGACTGCCGCAAGGTCGCCGAACCCACCCTGGACGCCGAGGAGTTCGTCGAGCCGGTGACTCTGCCGCAGGAGGAGTATGTGGCCCATCTCCTCGGCGGTCAGTACACCGACGCGGACATGGGCCTGGCCGGGCTCGTAGCGGCAGGGCTGCTCAAGCAGACAGGCTGAACGGCGGGCCGCCCAGTGACTGGGTGAGGCGTTCGACGACAGGGGTCGGTGCCTCGATGTAGAGACGGCTGGCCGGTTCCGTTCCCGAGGCGCGCACGGCGATCCGGCCGTGCGCGCCGTCGTCGTAGACGACCGGGTCGCCGGAGTGGTCGGCCCGCCAGCCCGGCAGGAGCCCCGGCAACTGGTGCAGGACGTCCGTCAGCGGGGCGGGCACGGTGTGGACGAGCTGGGTGTGCGGGTGCGCACGGCGTACATCGGCGATCGCGTCGTCCAGGTCCTCCAGGGCGGGGAACGCGGTGAGCAGGGTGGTCAGGGCGGCGAGGCTGTCGCGTTCGAAGTACCCGCTCTCGTCGGTGACGTGGACGAGTGCACCGTTGGGTTCCAGGCCGAGCGCAGGGCGGGGATCGTTCTGCCAGGCGGCGACGATGTGCTTGAAGCCGACCTGTGTCTCGGTGACGCGAAGGGCGGCGCGGGCTCGTCTGGCTGCGCGGACGGCCATGCGCGGTGCGACCGCCGTGGTGATGAGCCGGTCGACCCGCAGGCCTGCGTAGAGCAGCGCGGCTGCCTGCTCCGGGCTGCCGATGTATCCCGAGGCTCGGGTGAACAGCACGAGGCGGTCACCGTCTCCGTCTGTCATGGCCAGCAGCGCTGGGCCGGCTGCCTGGTCCAGGAGGGCTCGTGCGGTGCGTTCGGCCTGGGGCCGGGGGACGGGGTCGGGGGAGTGTCCGGCGAAGAACGGCAGGAGCCTTGAGCGGCAGAACGTCACTCCGTCCAGGTGGCCGTCCAGGGCTCCGACCGCGCCGTGCGCCGCGTCCAGCAGGACCGGCGCGTCGAAGTGGGCGACGGCCTCGGCGAGGGCGCTCCCGGTGGATGCCGCGTAAGGGGCGAGGACGTCGATGTGCGGATGGCGGTGGCGGGGCAGTCGGCCGGGGTCGGTGGTCGCGTCGGCGGAGGGCTGGGGCCAGACGGCGCCGTGTCCGGAGGCGTCGCGGATCTTCATTCCGGTGTAGCCGGGCGGGTTGTGGCTGGCGGTGATGACGACGGCCGCGCTCAGGGCCGGTTCCTGGCGTACGAGGATCCCGCAGGCGGGGGTGGGTGCCGGGCCGGTGGCCAGGTGAGCGGTGATGCCGTGCTCGGTGAGCAGGTCGGCGGCGAGCTGGGCGAGTTCGGGCGCGCCGGCCCGCCCGTCGTAGCCGACGAGGACGTTGTCGCCGAGGACGTCCTGGTCGGCGCAGTGGCTGAGGGCGGCCAGTAGTTGCGGTTCGGCGAAGGCGCTGCCGGGCAGGCCGCGCCAGCCGTCGGAGGTGGAAGGGACGGATCGCATGGAAAGGGGTCTCCGTGTGTCGTCAGCAGTGGGGGTGCATGAGAGGTGCGAGGTCAGCCGCCGCTGGTGCGTGGCGGGTGGCCAGCCAGCCGGGGTGGATCCTGGGCCGGCTGTGGGCGAGGTCTCGGCCGTCCGGCGCGATGGCCTTGCCGCCCGCGGTGTGCACGGCCAGAGCGGCGCCGGCGTAGTCCCAGGGAGCGGCACCGCCGTGTGCTCCTGGGAGATAGGCGGCGGCCCGGGCACGGCCGAGTGCCACGAGCGTCATCTTGACGCTGGCGGTGGGCACGGCCGCGACGGGACGGCCGGGCAGTAGCTGACGGGCCCGTTCGAGGTGGCGGGGGCTGGTCAGCAGGGTTTCCGGGGCGAACGAGGGCAGCCGTTCGACATCCCCGGTGATGCTCAGTGCGGCTCGGTCGACGTCCACACGCACGCGGTGGGCGGGCAGGTCGACGATGCCCTGCACGGGGAACCCGGATTGGATGCGGCAGGCGGTGATGGCGAAGTGCGTACTGCCGTTGAGGAACGGGTCGGTGCCGTCGAGCGGGTCGAGGAGGACGCAGTCCTCGGGCAGCTCCTCAAGGGTGTGGTGGCGGCGCTCTTCGGCGACGACCGGCACGTCGGGCCATGCTCGGCGGAGGGCGTCGGTGAGCATGTCCTGCAGCCGCAGGTCGAGTTCGGTCACCGGCTCGGTGCCACCGTGAACGCTGCGCTTGTGGCGGACCACCTGGGCCGGATCGCGGCGGCGGAAGGCGGCGATCTCTTCGGCCGCTTCGTCGAGCACCGGGTGGAGTACGTCGGCCAGCGACAACGCCGCCGCGGGTACGGCGTCGTTCATGCGTGCACCGCCGCGGCGGCGGTTGGCGCCGTCTCGCTGTGCGTTGGCATCGCTTCCCGCAGAGGCACGAGCGCGTCGGTGGTGAGCCAGAGGTCGCGCAGCCGCAGCATGTCGGACGGTCGGCTCTCGGAGCTGTGTGTGGCGAGCGAGGCGGGCGGAAGGTGGTCGTGTACCCAGTCCAGGAAGTGGCCGCGCAGGAGAGTGGCTTCGGTGAGCAGTGATCCGGACAGCACCAGCGTGTATTTCGTGCCGGTGGAGATGGCCGTCGCGCGGCACGCGGCGGCGGCGCCGGCGGCCAGTTCGGATGCCGCGTCCTGCACGAGCCGGCAGGCGACCTGGTCGCCGTCTTCGGCGGCCTCCAGGACCTGTTGGGCGAAGGACGCGACGTGTGCCTTGGTGCTCTCCGTGCGGTAGACGTGGGTGAACAGGTCCGCGCCGAGATCACCGCTCGTCCGGGACGTGTCCGCGCACCACAGACGGGCCAGGCCGGTGAGCGTGGTGTTGGGGCCTCGCCCGTCCAGTGCCCGGATCACGGCACGCAGACCGCGAACTGCCAGGTCGTGTCCGCTTCCTTCGTCGGACAGCAGCCACTCCAGGCCGGACACACGGGCCCAGCGGTCGCCGTTGCGCGCGGCGAACCCGGTGCCGGTCCCGCAGTTGGTCACGCACACCGGCCCTCGGGCTGACAGGAGGAGCGGGGTGAGGTCGTTGGTCACCAGCACCGGCACGGGCGTCTCATCGGAGTTGGCCAGGGTCCGGTGTATCAGGGCGGCGAAGTCTTCGGCCGCCCTTCGGGTGGAGGCGGCGCCGTGAGCGGCGATGACGCCCATCGGCGCGGCGTTCGGGGACCTCCCGGCACGGTTGATGAGGTCGATGAGAGTGTGGGCCGCGCGGTCCTCGCCGACCGACCGTGGGTTGGTGGACGGCCCTTCTGCGGTGGTGAGGATCGTTTCGCCGCGGGCGTTGCTCACCCAGGTGTGGCTGCCGCCTCCCTCGATGAGCAGCCACGCCGGGGCCGGTGGAGTCGGGCTCATGGGCGTGCCGCCAGGTCGTTGAGGGCCTTGTCGTAGGAGGGGCGGTCGATGTCGTCGGTGATGGTGCAGTGCCCGGGCCGGTGCGGGAGTACGAGGTGCAGGGGGCCGTTGCGGATCCGGCGCACGGTGTCCATGCCCTCCCACACGGTGTCCCTCAGCTCGTCAGGGATGGTGGTGGGCAGGTGGTAGGCGGCCAGCAGGTTCAGGATGCGGTCGCGGTCTTCGAGCGTGGTGCTCTCGTCCGTGAGGAAGGAGTGCGCGGCCGCGACCGCCATGCCGGCGGCGACCGCTTCGCCGTGCAGGATCCGGTAGCCGGTGGCTGCCTCGTAGGGGTGCCCGATGCAGTGCCCGAGATTCAGCGGCCGCCGTAGATCCTTCTGCTCGTACGGGTCCGGTGACAGCAGCAGCAGCTTCGCCTCGACGGCGTGACGCACGATCGCGGTCATCGCCTGCCCGGTGGGCAGGGGGTCCGCGGTTTTCTCCAGCGTGGCGAAGAGCGACGGGTTGGCGATCAACGCGACCTTGATCACTTCGGCGAGACCAGCGCGGATCTGACGGTCGGGGAGGGTGGCGGTCAGGGACGGGTCGAGGTAGACGCCGACCGGATGGTGGAAGGCGCCGAGCAGGTTCTTCGCGGCGCCGAAGTCGACGCCTCCCTTCCCTCCGATCGCGGCGTCGACCTGTGCCAGGACCGTGGTGGGCACCAGCGCGTACGGCACACCCCGCATGTAGAGGGACGCCGCGGCCGTGACCAGATCGCACACCACCCCGCCGCCCACTCCCAGCAGCAGCGTGCGGCGGGTCACGCCGTGCGTCCGCAGCGCAGTGATCAGGTTCTTCAGGCCTCTGGGGCTCTTGCTGCTCTCGCCGGCAG